>JALOBU010000025.1 GCA_023228145.1 Bacteroidales bacterium
ATGACTACAATTACAAAAGACCTCACAAGTCTTTGGGATATAAAACACCGATGATGGTATTAAATGAAAAAAATGTATTTTTGAAACTCTAAGATTGAATGGCCCGAAAAAAAGGGAAGCTTACACTCTCCCTACCTAAAATAACAATTTATCGCTTACTCTCTAATGCTATTCTATTTTAACAAACTTTTTTAAACCTGTCAATACCCCGTTTTTATTGAGCAAATAAATATAATATATTGAAGGTTTTATCTCTGGTATTGTCAGCCTGATCGGAAGTATTCCGTCTTGAACAAAAGTCGAAAACACTCTTCTGTTCATCAAATCTCTTATTTCAATTGTTAATGGAGATTTCTGTTCTTCGCCAAGATATTTAATCCAAATGTATTCGTTACAAGGATTTGGGTATATCGTCAAACTATTTTCTAAATCAATTGGACTAACGCCAGCGGCAGAATCGAAAGGTACTCGATCCAATAAAAGAGCAAATATCAACTTAGTTATTTCCCTGAAATAATCGAAATCAATATTATCTACAATATCCGTAACTTTATGATAATTTGGATTAAAAGAAGGATTTCTTTCAATAAATCCTATTGCAGGGAATGAATCAGCCCAAAATGGATATGCATCCCAAACCTTCTGATCATTATATATCTGAGAGTTGATACTGCAATATTGAAGTCTTAAAGTATCTGCAAGAGCGCTAATCCATTCATGACCAATATACCCCATTATGTTCACAGTATTAGTAGTATCGCCAGGATATCCAAGCATATCAGCATTTATCATCATTTTTATATCCTTATTAAGTGAATCGCATAAATGGGCATAATGCTTCGATCCACTATAACTTGATCCCATAAGTTCCTCTGCAGCAAAACCAATAAATTCTATTGAATATTTTGGACAATAATTACGAGCTTTTAAAATTCTGGAAATTTCAAGAAACGCAGCGACTCCAGTCGCATTATCATCAGCACCGGGAGCAGATATCAAAGGATTGGTTATTGAATCCCAACCTGCAAATGAATCATAATGTGCCCCTAAAATATATGTCGCGGCAGGGTTTTGAGTACCCCATAAGGTGCCTATAACATTATATTGTGTCAAAACAACATGAAATGTACCGCCTCCATCATTAATGTGAATTTCAAACGTACATGGGAACGAATCAATGATTGTATTATATCCAAATGATTCCAACTTTGCAGCCAACCATAATGCAACACTCTTCCGATTATCAGCAAGGCAATATCTTGTTCCGAAGGATTGAAGAGACAGAGTATATGAATATAAACTATCAGAATTTACATCGGCAAGACAACTTTGAATGAAAGGATCAAAACTTTTAATAGTCCTTTGATCATTCTGAGCATTTACATGAAATGCGATGAAGCAGAAAAAAATAACAAAAAAGTACTTTACATTCTTATTCATTTGCATAAAACTAATTTACTTCTATAGTTGATCGCTGCGCCCTCTGTTTTGCAGTAATAGATTCCTTCTGCCAAATTTGAAATATCAAATGTAGTTGATGTCGCTGGCTCTAATATAATTTCCTTGCACTTCCTCCCAAAACAATCATAAATTCCAAGAGTCAAACTTTTACATTGATTTCCGCATTTTACTGTTATCCTGCCCGATGTCGGATTTGGATAAACATCCAATTCATTACTAACCCAATAATCATCAACTCCGAGAACTGTATCTTGAGCATATAAGAATACGGCACAGGTAAGCTTAGTCATTTCAAGGCAATACTCCATATTACAATTGCTTATTGTATCTCCGAATGTGTTGTAATAAGGAGATGGTATCCCTTCATTTAACGTAATCGAGGGAAATCCATGTTTATAAAAATACCAGCTATCTTTTTCTCTATTTCGATAATTACTGGAAATGTTTAAGTCTGGCACAAATTGGTGTGCAACGAATTTTACAAAGTTCTTTAACCAGTAACTATATTGCCACAAATAATAAGAATAACTGGTATCAGGCGGATTGTAAGCAATTTCAGCACATTCAAACATAAATTTAATATTATAATTCAATGAATCCGCCATATGAGCATATTCGCAACTGCCGCAAATTGTATTAGGGTGAATAATTGGGTTTTCACTCATCGTAAATGCAATAAATCTGATTGTACGATTTGGATTAAGCATTTTCAATTTAAAAACACGTGCTATTTCTAGCATTGCTGCTACTCCCGAAGCATTATTATCTGCCCCGGGTGCAGAAGCAGTATCATTAGACTGGGTTTTGCTATCGTAATGTGCTCCTAAAATAAGAATATCATCTGGCCATATAACGCCGGGGTAATCGGCGACTACATTGTATAGCCATATTTCATAATATGGAGCATCAGCAATTACTTTAAATGAATCAAGTTTTGCATCATATCCGTACGAATTAAATTTTTGAGCAATCCACTCGGCAATTTGCTTTCTGTTTTGGGTTAGAGAAAAACGGGTTTTGAATGATTGTAAATATGAAATGCTTTGTGCAATACTATCTTGTTTTAATTCATTAAGATAATCGCTAATAACACTATTAGGTATTTTCGACTCTCCGCCTTCATTTTGACAAAATGAAACATTGACCTTCCAAATGAATAACAGTACGATAAATATGACAATTGATTTATAAAAGGCGCAGGTATTCATTTTTATAATATTTTCATTATCAAAATAACAGTACAAAAGCTTCGTCACTCTGACCATTAATACACAGTAAAGTTATTAAATTTTTAATATGCGGGTCAAACAATAACAAATTGATTCTCAATCCCGCAATTCCCGACCTAAAAGAATAAAAGCTAACAAAACCAAAACATAATTTCAAAAAAGACTTCAAAAAGATTTTCAAAAGGCGCAAGCTTTACCATTAGCCACAGGATTTCAAATATTAGTTATATTTGTATTAATCAAATTTTAAAACCCTTAATCCTATGCCCTCAATTTCCGAAACCGGCCACGCCGTCAATATTGAGAACTTCAAAGTAATGATTGATCGTTGCACTGCCTTTGGCACAGAATACGACCCGAGCAATACCGCTTTGACAATAGTGAACATGACCTCGCAATATGATGCTGTTCGCCTTTGTCAGAAGAATTATCTGGACGGATTGGAAGTTTCACGTACCAAGATCAACAATCATGATTTACTGTACCAGCCCTTGAATCTGTTGATCACACATGTCATAAACGTGTTGCAAAGCACCGAGGCGAGCAAACCATTCATTCGTGATGCAAAAGCCCTTGCCGATGTCATTCGGGGTACGAACCTTAATCCGAGAACGAAAAAGGACGGAACCCCAGATCTTGACCACATCAGCAACAGCCATCAAAGCTTTGTCATGCGTGCCGACAACTTTGAAAAACTTGTTTTCCTTCTCAAAGCCGAACCTAAGTACACGCCTAATGAAAATGACCTGAAAGCAACCTCACTTGAATCCTATAAAGATCAATTAATAGCCGCAAATTCCGATTTATTCGCCCAGCTTGCCCCGGTCATGAACGACAGAATAGCAAGAAACCATCTTTTATATGATCCTGACACCGGCGTAGTCGACACAGCCAAGAAAGTAAAGAAATATGTCCGTGGGCATTTCGGACCTCGAACCCCCGAAGCCAAATCAATCACCAGCATAAAGTTTACCCTCCCCCGCAAGAATCCGAGTCATAAGAAGAAAAAGACAGGAAACGACAATCCCCCACCCCCAAATCCTTAAAACATTAATAATCAGTACTTGCACAGGAATACAAAAGGGGCACATATTACTTTTTATGCGCACATGTTTCTTTTTATCATGCACTTTTTTGATTTTAGGATGCACAATATTGATTTTCATGCACACAATATTGATTTAAAAGGGCATATTATTGATTTTCATGCGCACATGTTTCATGTAGCCGTGACAATCCTTAATTCCTGCATGACGTTCTTTGGTTCCGACACGACACAAATTAATTCGATCATGCATCTTTTTAATAGGTGGCCGACACTTTCTCATTCGACACATCACAACTGAAATTCCGACGATCAGATTATTCATATTGACAAGGCATATTACAAGAAATAAATGCATATCTTTGACTGACACGAAACAAAAACAATAAATTAAAACCTGCCAGGCGGTAACTTTGTGTCGGCAAGCAGCGGCGGGTGCGGGTTTCGGGACAGTGCAGTTCTTTTATTTAGCGGTCGGTTTGGTGGACAGGAAAGTACTTCTTTCACCGCCGCCGACTTGCCACAGCGGTTCGTTATAGCTAATACCTTTGAAGTCTTTCAAAAAAATTATAATAAAATTTGCATATAGGTAAATTATTATTTACCTTTGTGGTATTAATTTAACTCTGACTTTAAATGAAGTGCTCAGAAATTTACCGAATCTTGCTAAAAGACGGATGGTATCCCACGACACAGAAGGGATCACATATTAAAATGAAACACACGACCAAACCTGGTACTATTGTGTTTCCTAACCATAGTAGCCAAGAACTCGGCAAAGGACTTGAAAAGAAAATATTTAAAGATGCCGGAATTAAATAACAAAATAAAACTAGCAACCATGAAAACAACAAAGAAAAAAATTGACATGATAATAGAAAAAACCAAGACTGGTTTTTCAGCATATGCAAAGGATTACCCCATTTTTACAACTGGAAAAACTATTGCAGATTTAATAAATAACACTTATGAGGCTACGACGTTATATTTTGAAGAACAAAAAGTCAAAGTAACTCCTGACAATATCAATTTCGAGGTTGATTTCAAACAGTTTTTTCAATTTTATAAAGTCATTAATTCCAAATTTCTTGCTGAAAAAATTGGCATGAATCCAACATTATTATCTCAGTACGTGCAAGGACGTAAAAAACCTTCTGGACAACAGACTGAAAAAATCTTACATGGAATCCATCAAATTGGCAGAGAACTTTCGGAGTTAAATTTAATTCACAGAGTTTAATAAACCGGTACTAACTATAACTTGTGTCTGCTTTCACCCCGCAGGAAAGGCAAACATGACAGTTTGGGAAATGTTTAAAAATAATGTGTACTTGGACAAGAAAAGTTTATAAATTGCGGGGCGAAAAGCAGCCACTGGCTCGTTATGCACAAGCAAAAATTACAGTAGACAATGACTGACAAACTTGATGATATAAAAGAATTTTTAGAAAATCTTCCTGACACATTCGACATCTTAAAAGAAGGGATTGATCTTCAAACACAAAAGGAATACCTTGACTACTCCCATTCATTTGATTATGGCGAATTGACCGAAACAGAAACCATTAAGCTAGGCAACATCCTCCTTGACAACAGGGCTAGTATAGAAGTCAAGAAAAAAGCTTTGACCCTTTTAGCGCATCTTGGGACAATTTCTTCATTCCGACAGATTGAAAAATATAATAAGCAACCTGACAAAGAATTAAAACAGTGGACTACATTGGCTTTGCAAGAGTGTAAAATGTTCCTTGAAAGCTCTCTGACTGATCAAAGTACCGGCTTTATCTCAACCGGACTTGGTGGACTTCAAGACAAATTACGGTATTATTTCTTTGTTCTGCCTTCATCAGACAGTCCCTTTAGTACGACACAGATGAACATCATAAAAGGAGAATTCACCCTTGCAGCCAAAGATTTAAATTGTATTGTAGAAACATTGGACTTGTCGGACACGTTTGTCGGGCTGACAGTTTTAGTGCCTATGGATGTTGCTGTTGGAACATTCATAGAGTCTGGCATAAAGAAATGTAATGAATTTGGAGACTTTGTGTTTGAACATTATTACGTGACGAATATGGAAATTCCGGATGAATCGGAGATTCAGGACATTATAAAAAAAGTGAGAGAATGAATATTGCCAGTGCATAACAGGCATCTGCTTTCAGTGGCGGGGCTGTGTATTTTGACAGGTAGTGATTCTTTATTATGTCTTAACCCCCTATATGTTGGACAGATTTATCAAAACAGTTTAGGTTCATATTATCATTTTCGGGTTTATCTTTCTTTTCCTTCCGACAAGCAAAGGTAGCTTTTCTACCATCTAATTTTTCAACCTAAAAAATGCAGTTCTTTTCAGTAACTTTTCCGAAACCAATCTGAAGGCAAAGCCTATAAGCAACCCTATAATAATACCTAAAAGTGCTCCAAAAAAAATATCGGCAGGGTAATGTACGCCCAGATATATGCGGCTGTATGCTATGATGCCCACCCATAAAAAAATCAAAGGAATAAAATGGCGTACTTTCCGATAAAAAACTACGGATAAAAATGTTGCTAATCCAAAAAAGTTTGCTGCATGCGACGAGACAAAACCGTATAAGCCACCCCGGTAATCATGCAGTATGTGAACCTGTTCCCGTATCTCAAGGTTATGAGTGGGGCGATAGCGCTGAAACACTTCCTTAAAAAAATTTACCGAAGCCAGATCGGTGCATGCAATACATATTGCAGCAAAAAGTACTATAAAAATTGCTTGCCGGCGATATAGCTTTATAGACAGAAAAATCAAAATGAAATATACCGGGAGCCATGTCCATGCATTGGTAGCATACCAGAAAATAAAATCCAGGAAAGGATGGTGATATCCATTAAGAAACAATAATAATTCTTTATCAAATGCAATCAGTTTCTCTAGCATGATGGTAGTAAACTTATGAGTTCAGATATTTCCATAACAAATCCTTCATTTCGGTTATCCCGCTCATAGCAACAGCAGAAATAAAAACAGCAGGTACATCAGGAAGTTTTTTTGCCAATTGTTTTCTGCGGGTTTCGTCAATCAGGTCGCATTTTGTAACTGCCAGTAGTCTGGATTTATGCAATAATTCCGGGTTGTATTGCTTTAGTTCGTTTAGCAGGATGTTGTATTCTTTTTTAATGCTATCGCTGTCGGCAGGAACCATGAAAAGTAAAACCGAGTTACGCTCGATATGCCTCAGGAACCTCAGCCCTATCCCTTTTCCGAGGTGTGCCCCCTCAATAATCCCCGGAATGTCGGCCATAACAAACGACCTGTTGTCTTTGTAACCTACAATGCCGAGATTAGGAACCAGTGTTGTAAAAGGATAATCCGCAATCTTGGGTTTGGCTGCCGAAACCACCGAAAGCAGTGTTGATTTCCCAGCATTTGGAAATCCCACCAATCCCACGTCTGCCAACAGTTTTAGTTCAAGTATCTTGTCTTTTTCCTGTCCCGATTCACCAGGCTGGGCGAAACGCGGAGTTTGAAAAGTAGCCGACTTAAAATGAACATTCCCCAATCCTCCCCTGCCGCCTTCCAGCAATATATGGGTTTCTCCGTCGTAGGTAATTTCAAAATCAATATTGCCTGTCTCGGCATCACGGGCAACAGTACCCAGAGGAACTTCTATAACAGTATCCTTACCGTAAGCTCCGAAACACTGATTACTGCCTCCGCCTTCACCGTCACCTGCAATAACATGGCGCGTATAACGCAGATGCAAAAGCGTCCACAGGTGTGCATTGCCTTTCAGGATAATATGCCCTCCCCTGCCGCCGTCGCCACCATCGGGGCCACCCTTGGGTTTGAATTTTTCTCTACGTAAATGTGCTGAGCCGGCGCCACCCTTGCCCGAACGACAGTGAATTTTTATATAATCAACAAAGTTGGAACCGGACATAACAATTTTTAATGTAGAATGTTAAATGAAGAATGATGAATGTACAGCAATATTATCAGGTGATTGGTATTATCAAATTTTTCAACAAAGGTAAGGAATTATAGTTATTCACCCTCTGATATACAAATATCGAAAAAAAAAATTTCTTTTTTCATACCATAATGCAGTGGGGGCATGCATCTATTTTCCTAAGAAAAAAAGGGCAACTCCGACCCTGCAATGAATTAAACTTAATTTATTTTTTCTCAAGAAGCTTTTTTGTAATCTTTACTGCCAGATTCATAGGAGCCATGCGCGAAGTATGCGCCATCAGACGGTTTAAAAATCCGTGTATGGCCACAGCTTTGCCTTTCATCATGGCATGATAACCATATAGGGCTACTTCATCGGCAGAGGGAAGTTTCCTGTTTGCCATACGGCTATTGTGCATGGATGCGGCGTTCACAAAATTGCTCTCCGTCAACCCCGGACATAAGGCAGTAACCGTAACACCTTGTGGTTTAACTTCATTGTTTAAGGCCTGAGAAAAACTCAACACATAAGCTTTTGTAGCAAAATAAACGGCCATCAGCGGCCCCGGCTGAAAAGAAGCTGTGGAAGCCAGATTAAGAATTTTCCCACCCCCGTTTTTTATCATGTCGGGTAAAAATAACTTCGTAAGCTGTGTCAGTGTGGTAATGTTAAGTTGTATCATGTCGGCTTCTTTCTTCCATGAGGTTTCTGTGAAATAACCGTAATTACCATACCCTGCATTGTTAATAAGATAATACACCTTGATATTTTGCTTTTTTATTTCTTCGTAAACTTCTTTGGCAGAATCAGCCATTGATAAATCCCTGCCAAGGGTATAAACTGATATTTTATATTGTGATTCCAGTTCTGTTTTCAATTCATCAAGTTTGGTTTTGTTGCGTGCAACAATTACAAGGTTATCCCCTTTGGAAGCATGAATACGCGCCAGTTCAAGGCCTATGCCGCTTGATGCACCAGTGATTAGAGCTGTTTTTGGCATTTTGATTTTTTTTAATTCAAAAAATACAATAGCATCATTAATAAAAACAAAAATAAGGTAATAAAGTGGATGGCAATCATTACCGGAAGAAACAGCGATGATATTTTATGAAAGAAATTTAATTGAGGTTTATAAAATTATAAGTTATCGTACCCTGCTGCTCTTCAGGGGCATTGGCTTTTGCATCAAATTTGGATTTGCGTGCCGCATCTTCGGCAATTTTACGCAGGTAAAGGCTGGTTGTTGTGGTGCCCCTTGCCCCTGCCTGTGCTTTTGTAACGTTGCCGTTTTTATCAACCCATATAGTTACCACAACCACTCCTTCATCTTTGGAATTATAATTTGGTTTTGGCAACGATTTTGATTTGCGGTCGCCCAGTTTAAAAGATATGCCATCACCCGACGGGCTGTTGCCATTATAGTTATCTGAGTTGGGGTTTCCGTTGGGGTTACCCTGGTTTCCCGGGTTCCCGGTTATTCCCTGAGAACCTCCGTCATTGTTTTTTTTGCCGGGATACAAAGCATTTTTGTTCACCTGAGGCTCTTCACTTTGAGTTGTATTGTTTTCTGTTTTGTTTTTATTGAGGTTAACACTTTCTTCCGTGTTTTGAGTGATGTTTTCATTTTCATTGCTGCTGTTATTATTATTGGCAGCATTTTGCGAAAAAGGATTTACAGGTTCTATATCTCCGGTGCCATCATCACTATAACCCAAATTCACCTCAACGCCTTCTTCCTCTGGAAGTGGCAAAGGGGTAGAAAAGCCGAAAAAAATAAAACATAATAAAACCACTGCATGAAACAACAAGGTTCCTGCTATTCCCTTGATATCATTTTTTGTCAGTTTCATGGCTTTATTGCGTTTATCTGCTTATACGAAAAATTATTTTTTGGGTTGTGTTGCCAGTATCACCTTATGCTTTGATTTATACAAATCATTAATCTGATTGACGGCTTCAATTACATTAACCACATATTGCACAGGAACTGTTCTGTCGGTTCGAAGCACAATGGTTGCATCAGTCTGTGAACCAAGTTTTCCCTTGATAGACTGCATCAATACAGCTTCGGCAACAGGCTGATCTTCCAGAAAATATTCAAACTTATCATTGATATAGACAGTGGTGGTTTGCTTTGCAATGGTTTTACTGTTGCTGTTTGGAAGAAGTAACTTAATTGCATTCGGACTGACCAATGTAGAAGTCAGCATGAAAAAGATAAGCAGTAAAAATACCAGATCAGACATGGAGGCCATACTGAACTCTACGCTGCGTTTATTTCTCATTTGTATTGCCATGACTTCAAATTTAAGATGCAGGTTCGTTAAGGAGATCCATAAACTCAGAGGCACGCGACTCAAGCATATTTACTACTTTTTGTATCCGGGAAACTATGATATTGTAACAGAAATATGCAATAATTCCGACTATTAAACCGGCAACCGTGGTTATCATAGCTTCATAAATGCCACCAGAAAGAGTTGCTATTTCAATATTATTACCTGCTTTCGAGATGTTATAAAAAGCTCGCACCATTCCGGTAACGGTGCCAAGAAAACCAAGCATAGGAGCTCCGCCTGCTGCTGTTGCCAATATAGCCACTTTCTTCTCCAATTTTGCAATTTCAAGTTTTCCTACATTTTCAATGGCAGCATTAATATCGCTTAGTGGTTTCCCCAAACGAAGCAAACCCTTATGTATCATTCGGGCGATAGGGGTATCGGTATTTTTAGATAACGAAAGTGCAGCATCCAGTTTTCCCTGATGGATAAAATCCTTGATATTATTCATAAAACCTGAATCTTCTTTTGCAGCTCTCTGGGTTGCAATAAAACGTTCAATAAAAATATATATAGCAAGAATAGACAATACAGCTATTGGTATCATGATCCAGCCGCCTTTCATAGTTAGTTCCCATAACGATAGCGTTTCGGAAGTAGGCACCGTTTGAGTAACTTGCTGTATAAGCTGTGAAGTTGTATCGGTCACAGTCCCTGATTGAGTAATTTGCAATAAAATTCCCAGCATAAATATTATGTTTTTAAATCATGTAAAGTTATATGTAATGCCTTTTATCGCTGTATTTGTAAAAGTTTATTTGTTAACACGTTGTTGTTAATATATAAACGGATAAAAGCAATTGATATTATCAGAAAAATAATGCAATTTACTTAAGCCAGGCTTTGATTTTTTCAATTATTTGCTGTTGTGTTTCTTTTGGGAAAGAGCGTATGCGGGCACGATGGCTCTCAGCAGGGCATACGGCCTTAAGCATATTTTTTTTATCCCCGAAATTAACAGCAGCAGCCGACCATGGGTCGTATTCCCCGTAAATAAAAATCATTTGAGGATCATTCTCATTTAAAAATTTTTGACAATACTGAGAAAGTGTGCTGTCAAATGTAAAAGTAAGACCCTCGGGAAGAAATATCTTTTCTAAGTATCCTTTGGCGGTTTTTATTTTCAGGTATTTTGCAAAAGGTTCTGTTTCGTAACCATAGTAACCTAATTCCTTAGCTGCCTGAACAAAAAAAGCCAGCGTAGGAGCTATGCCTTCGTTGGCAAAATAATCGGGGGAACATACCCGCATAAGGTAATTGAACATATCCGTATCGGAAGCTTTAGATGAGGGTATGGAAGCAGGTGCCCAGCCCCATTGCCAGAATGAAAAAGAAAACTCCAGCACACAATAATCAAATATTTCATTCAAGGGAAGTCTGAAAGTATACTTTTCTTTCGCACAATACTGTTCAAACATCGGCATCATTTTTTTTCTTCGTTTCAACACCTCAAGCTGAAAATCATGAACTTTTTGCCTTTCGGGCTCGCTTGCCACTTTACAGCTAATAAAAGGCTCGTGGCGCCCGTCTTCCAAACTGAAACACAAAGGCCCAACGTAACACACACTGATGTCAACATCATCAGGATAAAGTGCGCGGTGAATAAGCGCTGTCTGCCCTCCTTTGCTGATGCCGGTGTTTATCCATTTTTTGGTGTAAATGGATTTTAAAAGGGTAACGACATTATGATGATCCGAGGCAGCATTTGCAGCAGTTAAATAATTCCAATCCATATTTTCAGGAACCGACTGCCCGAAATAGCGATGTTCAACCAATATTTGATTCGTGTTAAAAAGTGCGGCAAGCTCATCCGTATATTCTGCCCTTTCGGCATAACTTCCGGAATAACCTTCTGTTACAAGAACTACCGGAGCATCATACGAGTAATGTGAAACAAACACTCTTTGAATAAAAGAACCCAAAACAGTGTCCTTCGGGTCAATCCACTGTTTTATTCGTACCAGATATTTTTCTTTGAAAGGAGCCTTGTAACTCATGGTTTTAACCTCAACAACACCTTTTATGGCTTCAAGTTTTTCTTTAAGGGAAATGTCTGTTATTTGTGCAACAGATGTGTAAAATGGGAGATATACTGTGAAACACAGTATAATCAAAAACATTATAGTTTTGCTGATGATTGAAGCTTTTTTAGACATAATTTTTAAAACTGAATATAAATATAAAAAGGCTTTATAAACTCTTAGTATTTTCTCCATTTCCATAAATACGTTTTAAATCATGCTTTGGGCTCTTGGGTATTGAGAGTGGGACTTTTTCAATAGTAATATTACTTGTGTCAAGACCATAAGCTTTCATTTCCGTAGTACCAATACGCTTCAAGTATGTATAAAGGTCCATAATAAACTGCTCAAAAGGGGGAAAATCAAAATCATAGTTCTGAATACGGTCAATGATAACAAAACGAAAATCACTCATGATACGATGTTTCTGTAGTGAAGGATATTTTGAAATTAAATCTACTTCATTATTTCGTATCATTTCATCAACAACCTGCTTAAAGTAAAGGTTAATCCTTGGCTGCACACGGAATCCCAGTAGAAAATCAATCCGGATGAGGGTATCAGGGATAATGGTAGTAACTTTATATTCCTTGGTGTTAGGATCGTCAACAATATCAATATGTATAAGCCAATACAGGTCGGCTCTTTTCGGCTGTTTATTTATAATTGAAAAAATAATTTTGGATTCTACTTCGTGAGGACTGCTGGCTCTGGTAATATATACAAGGTTGGTTGCATATTTGGGTATTGACAGGTCTTTCTTTAAATCTTTCAAAATATTAGAATAAGGATTAATGCGGATAAATTCAATAAAACGGTTTTTCATGCTTCGTCCTTTTTTCCAGATATACATTATGGAGAAGAGTATGCCCCCCAGTAATATTGTAAACCACCCGCCATTGACAAACTTGTGTAAGTTAGCAACAAGAAAGCTAACTTCTATGGTCAGGAATATCATCATAAAAAATACAACCAGTATTATATTCAGGTTTTTAATTTTATATAAATAATAGGAAAGCAGAACTGTTGTCATTAACATGGTAATCGTAATAGAAAGTCCGTAAGCAGCCTCTATATTCTTAGATTCCTTAAAAAATACCATTACGAACAGGCATGCAATACATAAAGCCCAGTTCACTGAGCTAATGTACATTTGTCCTTTAATATTTGTCGGGTAACTAATTCTAAGCCGGGGCCACAAGTTCAGCGACATAGCTACTGAAATCAGCGTATATGCCCCGCTTATCAGCGCCTGGCTGGCAATAATAGCTGCCAGTGTTGCAATAATAATGGCAGGGATAAGGAACCATCCCGGCATCATCCCAAAAAAGGGATTAGTTTCATTGTTGATGCTATTCATATTTATTATAAGCCATGCACCCTGGCCTAAATAATTAGTTATTAGCATTGTTTTTACATATACCCAGCTTATTCTGATATTCTTTCTGCCGCAATGACCAAGGTCAGAATATAATGCTTCTGCACCCGTTGTCGCAAGAAATATGGCTCCCAGCAATACAAAGCCGCCGGGGTAAGCTGTAAGAAACTTAAATGCATAGTAAGGGTTGAAAGCTTTAAACACCAAAGGCGCTTGAAGAATATAAAACATGCCGACTATGCCCAGCATAGCAAACCATAAAAACATTATTGGTCCAAAAGAGCTGCCAACGACTTTGGTGCCAAATTTCTGCAAACTGAAAAGTGCGAGGATAATTAATAAAGCGATAGGAAGCACAGGTATATTTTTCCCTATCAGAAGCAAGCCTTCTGTTGCAGATATCACTGTGATAGACGGAGTGATAACACCATCAGCCAACTCGGTGGCGCCACCGATAATTGCAAAAACATATATCCATGGAGCTTTTTTTCTTATCAGGGCAAAAAGCGAAAAAATTCCACCCTCACCTTTATTGTCAGCCCGCAATGCAATAATAACATATTTAATAGTTGTGAGCATCGTAAGCGTCCATATAACGCAGGAAAGCGCTCCGAGAATAAAATTCACGTCAATAGTACCGGCATTTCCTATGATAGCACGCATCACATACAAGGGCGAAGTGCCAATATCGCCATATACAATGCCCAGTGTCATGATGACACTCAGAAGAGAAGTTTTGGCCGGAATTTTCCTGTTATTTTCCATTAAAATAATTGAAACGGCAAATATATAACAACATTACACCATTTTATTCTTGTAACATAAAATATTTTTTCAAAATCCTATGTTAACCTAATATAATTAATGTATAATTTTTTATTGGCCACCATTAAGCCTACTTGAATAATAAATTGCTCCGCCGCAATTATCATGCGAAGCGCCTGTAACACTTTTCAGGCAATTATTCTCCATGCGCCATCTCAGCACCCCAAGAAATGCAAAAACAAGAGCTTCTTTATAATTAATTACTTCGTCCGTAGGCAGACAAATGAAGGGGATAGACTGCTTTTGTAACAGGGTAATAAGGTATGTATTGTATGCTCCACCGCCTGTAACCAAAACATTTTTTCCTCTTGCTTTATTTAAAACATTTGAAATTTGTGTTGTAATATGTTCACAAAGAGTACATAAGATATCCTCAACAGGAATTTTATATTTTGACACTAATTTAAGAAATTTAGTTTCCACCCATTCTCTTCCCAGCGACTTCGGTGGTTTCATTTTATAGAAATCCAGATTATTGAGATCCTTTAATAAAAAAGTATTGAGCTTCCCTTTTTGCGCCATACGGCCATTACGGTCATATTCTTTTCCTGTTAATTTGGCAAAATGATTCAAAACAATATTTGTCGGGCAAATGTCAAAAGAGATTCTTTTATTATTATATATGTATGAAACATTAGAAAAGCCACCGATATTCAGGCAAATATCATAATCCTTAAATAACAAGGCATCGCCAATTGGCACCAAGGGAGCTCCCTGGCCGCCCAAAGACACATCAATTGTCCTGAAATCGCAAACGACAGGCAAGCCTGTTGCGGCAGAGATTGCCGCCCCGCTACCTATCTGAACCGTCAAACTTTTCTCCGGCTGATGAAAAACAGTATGTCCATGGGAAGCAATAAAATCGGGCGTAATATTATTTTCGATGATAAATTTTGCAATAATGTTACCTGTGTAAAGCCCATAATCCTTATTCAGCAATGACAATTCCTGTGCAGAAAGCCTCGGAGCATTTAATAAACGTGTTTCCCATGCAATAGGGTATTTATGAGTTATTGCCTTTATAATTTCATAATTCCATTTATTTCTATGTAAATAAAAAGTGCAATACGCTATGTCAATACCGTCTAATGATGTCCCCGACATCAGACCAATTACACGGTATATTTTTTTTTGAATCATTATAAAGCTTCAAGTACATGTTCCATCTGCGTTCCTCTGGAACCTTTAACAAGTATAAGCGCTCCTGTCACAGGATTTTTTTTCAAATATTCCCTCAATGCTATTGAGTTTTTAAAAGTTAGGAACCTACTGAACATATTCACAGATGAAAAAATGGAGCCTACAAGAAAAACCTTTTTATAATCATTAGCCACCAGAAACTCCAGTATTTTTTCATGTTCACTTTCTTCATATTTGCCGAGTTCAAGCATGTCACCAAGCATTACCACTTTATGAACCGATTGCATCAGGTTAAAATTTTCTAATGCCGCCATCATGCTGGTCGGATTTGCATTGTATGCATCCAAAATAATAGTGTTGCTTTCCTTGTGGATAAACTCTGAACGGGCATTCTTCGGATAATACTCCTCAATTGCTTTTTTAATGAGTTCGCTATCCACATTAAAATATTCGCCTATGGCAATAGCGCTGAGTATATTTTCAAAATTATATTTCCCAATCAGCTGTGATTGAATAATAATTTTTTTGTTTTCCCAGTAAAGCTTCACGTAAGGATTGGCCTGCAAAAAAGTAACATATATATCTGCACTTGAATTTGTTCCGTAAGTAAATTGCTTCAGATTCTGGGCATTCAGCTTAAGAGTATTATTATTATTATTTATGAATACCATCCCGTTGCGTTGCTCAACATCCCTGTACAGCTCTGTTTTTGCCTTTATGACGTTTTCAAAAGAACCGAAGCCTTCAAGATGGGCTTTCCCAACATTGGTAATAATACCATAGTCGGGTTGTGAAATACTACACAAATTCTGTATTTCACCCGGATGATTGGCCCCCATTTCAATAATGGCTATTTCATGTTCCGGTTTTATTTCAAGTATTGAAAGAGGTACCCCGATATGGTTATTCATATTTCCTTTGGTAGCATAGGTTTTAAACTTATGTGACAGCACCTCATAAATAAGTTCTTTAGTTGTTGTTTTTCCGTTGCTCCCCGTTATACCTATTACGGGTACAGAAAGCTGAGAACGGTGATACGCTGCAAGCTGCTGAAGACATTCCAATGTATTATCAACAAGGATGGTTCTGTCATCGGTTTTATATTCTGCTTCATCAATAATAGCATAGGCCACATTATTTTCCATCGCCTGTTTTGCGAACTTATTACCATTAAATTTCTCGCCTTTTAATGCAAAAAACAAAGAGTCCGGCAAGAGTTTTCTGGTGTCTGTAACAATCAGAGGATGTTTCAGGTAAATTTTGTATAATTCAGCTATTTCCATAAATGATAAATAAAAAAACCCCGTTTGCAAAGTAAACGGGGTTTTTTGAAATTAAAAAATATTTTTTCTAATAGTTACCAACAGGACTACCCACACGTGTCATAGCACATCTGAAACCTATAAAATCTGTGGAAAGGTTTTCATCAAGATATTTTCTGTTTCCCGGGCTTAGCCAATATTGCCTGTCTCTCCAGGAACCACCTTTATACACACGAGCTTTATCGTTAATCATGGAATTAAATCCATAATCATACATAACCGTGCCTTCGGTATCTTCCATATTGCTCCAGTCGTCAGTAGTTACTAAACTTGAAGTAACATCCCCATCAATGAAATTTCTATTATCAGCCTGACGGTAGTTCCTTCTATCTTTGCTTTCTTCAACAGTAACATCGCGCATAATAATTCTTCCAAGGCTATCTTTATCCTCCAGAACTCCATCAGCATCTTTAACCTGTGTCTGGTAAACATTTCCCCTGAATGACCTGAAGTCAGAAAAATCTTCAAAAGATAAAGGTCTGTATACATCCATCACCCATTCCGAAACATTACCTGCCATACAATATAAACCATAATCATTAGGCCAGTAAGCATAAACGGGAGCTGTAATATCGGCGGCATCATTCAGGTTCCCGGCAACACCCATGTTATCGCCGCGGCCGCGTTTAAAGTTAGCAACAAAATCACCAAGATTGTTGGTTCTATCATTACGTGAAATATGGCCGTTCCATGGATAAATTCTGCGTTCAATAACACGTTCATAAATAGTATTTCCAATAAGTCCCAAAGCAGCAAATTCCCATTCGGCTTCCGTAGGCAGACGGTATTTAGGTAAAAGAATACCGTCTTCCATACGCACTTTACGTGTTCCTGAACCGTTGGGATCCATATCATACAGGTCATTTTTCACCATGCCTTCATATTGTCCGGCCAGATAAGCATCCGTATTAAAGTTTTCTTCGTTCTGCTGGTTGGGATCCATTTTTAAAATACCTTCACGCATCAAAATATATTCGTTTACACGGTCGGTTCTCCAATTACAATAATCAGCAGCCTGTACCCAGCTTACACCAACTACCGGGTAATCACGATAAGATGGGTGGCGAAGGTAGTAATCAACCAAAGGCTCATTATATGCCAGTCTTTCACGCCACACCAAAGTGTCAGGCAGGCGTTTTTGCAAAACTTCAGGATAATCTATACCAAAGACCCTTTTTGTCCAATACAAAAATTCCAAATAATCAATGTTTCTGATTTCAGTCTGGTCCATATAAAAAGATGATACCGTTATCCTTCTGGGAATATTATCCCAGTCGTACAATACATCCTGCTCTGTGCGGCCCATGACAAAAGTACCACCTTCAATAAGTACCAAACCAGGTCCTGTTTCCTGTTCTTCATAAGGTACTACTTCAAATCCGCCGTTTTTCGGGTTATTATATTCCCATGCAGTGGTATTCGACAAGTTTTTTTTGCACGAATTCATTAACAATACAACCGAAGCTGCAACTGTTAGTAAACTGATGATTTTCTTGAAACGCATATTTTATTTGTTTTTGTTTTAATAATATAACTAAAATGAAGGACAATTTATTGCTCTGACTCTCTTTGACGGAGGTTTACAATTAAATTGCAAAGCAAAAGAAACTTCATGAGCACCGCCAGTAGCATTTGTAAGTTTTGAAATTGTCAGGTCATAACTATAACCAATTTTAAACATACTAACTTGTAAACCCGCCATAAAAATAATGGCATCTGAGTTTTTGAAGTTCTGCCTGAACCATATACCGCCTACAAAAGGATAGCGGTTAAAATACAATCCATAATTAATTTGCTGAAAATTCTGTTGCTGCATGAAAAGTATGTTGGGCGAGAGTGTGGCCGTATGTTCATTACTTCTGCGGCGCACTTTTTTTACCAGGTCAATGATACCACCGGCGTGCAGCGTAAATTTCATAGGCATACGACTTTTGCTGATAAATCCTTCGTCAGGTTTTGTAAGGTGATGTACTGCAAAACCTACAAAATACTTTTCTCCGTATCCCAGAATTCCCGCAGCGAAGTCAGCATTGGCTTTTGTAAGGCGTGCCGGAGGCAATTCATTGGTATTAAATACGAAACCATGCCTTTTATCTATCATATCAGGAAATGTCAGCTTTTGCCAGTCGAGTTTTTTCTGGAAATATGTAGCCTGTAAAGCCATTTTCATTGAAAACTCACGGTTAACTTCGAGGCGGAACGAATACATAAAAGAAACTGTTGTTGTGTTCAGTATTCCCTGTCCTGCCCTGTCGGTATTTAGGAGCACGCCTATACCACCGGAAATTTTTTCGATATGTTGGTCGTAAGAAGCATTATAAGTAACATAAGTACCCGAAATAGACGGCCACTGGTCACGGAAATTCAGTATGACTCGCGGACAAAGTGTAGCACCTGCAAAAGCCGGGTTTAAATACAAAGGGTTAGCATAATATTGAGAAAAGTGAGGATCCTGTGCATAACTAACACTTCCAAAAGCAATAAACGCTAATAAAACTATTGTGTAAAGTTTTTTCATATAAATATTTTTTGGTTCAAAACATAATAACGCAACATACTGTGTTAGTATTGGCAAAAATACGCAAATTATTTGGTTTTTTCATTTACAATAAAAATATCTTCGTTCCGTTATTATGAAAATATTTTGCTAAGCAAAAATAGCAATTTTTAACAAAAGCAAATATTTAATAAAATCTTTTTTTAACTTTTTTACTAAAAATTGCAGATAAAGTTACACAGAAAGAGATATTTTTTTAAAAAGCACCTATCAAATAAAAAATTATTTTTGCCCCTTAAAATCTTGAAATTAACCTTTATAATGCTCAAAAGACACCTGATATTTTACTCCCTGTTGCTTATAGCTCTTTTCAATGTTTACCCTCAACAAAGACAAAGTCCTGATAAAAATACTGTGGTTTTAAAATGGAATGCCCCATTTAGCATGCAGTTGGCCGAAAATCTCAGCAGGCAATACCTGAATTTTGAGGGAGCCATATATCCGGATTCTACAGATATGCCATATTTTTTTGGTATCTACGAAACAAATACTAACAATTTATTACCTGTTGCAGAAATATCGGACGAAAAATTCGCTGAAGTCCCTGAAAGCGATAAAAATATTATAAAGAACTTCGAGAACTATTTAACAGAAAATATCAAAATACATTCTGAAATAAGCTATCGCAATAAAAAACAATATGTTACACTTTCTTTTCTTCCTTTTCGAAAAAACCCCGTTACAGGAAAAACAGAACGTTTGCTGTCATTTCGTTATCATATAAACTACAAAATGCCTAAAACCTCTGAACTACCCCTGAAAGCCAGGCCATATGCTTCCAATTCCGTGTTAAGCTCAGGTAATTGGTATATGTTTAAGGTTTACAAAACCGGTTTGCATATTATCACTTTTTCGGATCTGGAAGAGCTGGGATTGAATCCTTACAATCTTGATCCGAGAAACATAAGAATTTATGGTAACGGAGGCCAGATGCTCCCTGAAGATAACAGCAAATTCCGTTTTGATGATTTGCAGGAAAATGCCATAATGGTCAATGGGGAATCAGATGGTATTTTTAACCAGAACGATTATATTGTTTTTTATGCTAAAGGGCCGGAATCCTGGTCTCATGACAGTGCTAATAATATTTTTAATCATAGTATTAATAAATATTCTAAAACTTCAGCCTATTTTATTACAATTAGTCTGGGCCCGGGCAAGCGCATTACGGGAATACCTTCCCTGTCTGCCCCTGCCGACTTTACAGCAACTACATTTAATGATTATGCTTTTTATGAAAATGATTCACTCAACCTGATTAAATCCGGCAGGGAATTTTACGGGGAAGTTTTTGATATGACTACCAGCCGTTCATTTTCTTTTAACTTTCCAAACATTGTTGGGGGCAGCCCTATATTTATGAAAACTTCTTCCCTGGCACGTTCTGTTAACATCCCTACAAATTTCAAAATATACGCAAACGGCACCAAGATTCTTGATTATAATATTTCAGCTGTTTCATCGAGTTACACATCCAATTACGCTAATGTTGATACTAACAGCACAACTTTTTCGGCCACCAGCCCGCTAACTATCCAAATAAATTATTTTAAAAACGGCAATTCAAATGCGGTTGGCTGGCTTGATTACATTGAATTAAATGCCGTGCGTTCCCTTACATTTTCTTCCGGCCAGATGGCTTTCAGAAATCAACAAAGTATTGGGAAAGGAGTTACCGAATTTATTATCAGCAATGCTTCGGCAGCAGTTACTGTATGGGATGTTACTGATTTTACTGAGCCAAAAAAAATAAATACAACTGTAAATGGCTCTGAAATTTCATTCCGTGTACAGACAGATTCTTTAAAGGAGTTTGTTGCCTTTAGCGGGACATCTTTATATCCAATAAGCAAGCAAGGCAGAGTAGATAATCAGAATTTGCACGGACTTGGGCAATATGATATGGTGATTGTTTCACATCCGGCGTTTGTTTCTGAAGCCGGACGTATTGCCAATATGCACAGTGAAAATGATAACCTGACTGCTGTTGTTGTTACGCCACAGGCAATTTATAACGAGTTTTCTTCGGGCAATCAGGACATAACAGCCATCAAAGATTTTGTCAAGATGTTATACGACCGTGCAGGTTCTAATACGGAACTTCAGCCAAAATTTCTCCTGCTTATGGGAGATGCTTCTTATGATTATCTGAACCGGGTGAGCGACAATACAAATTATGTCCCTACATACCAAACATCCAATTCCCTGGACCCGACAAGTTCTTTTTTAACGGATGATTACTTTGGTTTTCTCGACGACACTGAGAGCGGAGCATATAATAACCAGCTGGATATCTCCATTGGCAGAATACCCGTTAAAAGTGCGGATGAAGCAAAAGCAGTTACAGACAAGATTTTAAGTTATACAGCAAAATACAACCTTTCAAATGGCGGCTCTTCATGCTCTGATTTTTCGAACAGCATCTCCAACTTTGCTGACTGGAGGAACATTGTATGTTTTGTTGCCGATGATGCAGATGTTCCAGGAGAAAATTTTATGGGGCAATCCGAAAACATTGCAGTATTTGTTGATACGGTTTACAACAACATCAACATTGACAAAATATACATGGATGCATACACACAGGTATCAACTCCGGGAGGGCAGCGTTATCCTGATGTTACAGATGCCATCAACAAACGTGTTGCCAAAGGAGCTTTGATTATCAATTATATTGGGCATGGCGGCGAAATAGGCTGGGCGCATGAAGCCATATTAGGATTAACAGATATTAACAGCTGGTCGAATAAAAATAACCTGCCTTTTTTCGTTACCGCCACCTGTGAGTTCAGCCGTTTTGACGACCCCGCTCGCACTTCAGCGGGGGAATTTGTGCTTTTAAATTCCGGAGGAGGCAGTATCGGACTTTTCACAACCACCCGCCTCGCTTTCGCCGGTTCAAATTATTCTCTGAACTTTAATTTTTTCAATAATATTTTCAAAAAAACGTCCGGAATATATCCTTATATCGGTGATGTTATTAAATCATCTAAAAACGCCATGGGATGTAGCTCCCCTATCAGCAATTTCAGCTTGCTTGGTGACCCGGCACTCAGGCTATCTTACCCAAAATACAATATTGTTACTACAGAAATAAACAACCATCCTGTTGCCGGTCTAAGCGATACCGTCAAAGCCATGGAAAAGGTAAGCATTTCAGGTTACGTTGCAGACAATTCAGGCGTAAAACTTACAAATTATAACGGAATACTATACCCGAGCATTTTTGATAAAAAAACGCAGCTGGTTTCAAATGGCAATGATGCCGGGTATCCGCAATCGTTCAGCCTTCAGAAAAATATTATTTACAAAGGAAAGGTCAGCGTAAATAACGGCGATTTCAAATTCAGTTTTGTTGTACCCAAAGATATCGCTTACAATTTCGGTAAAGGCAGGGTGAGTTATTATTCTCAGAATAATACTGAAGATGCTAATGGCTATTATGAAAACTTTATCATCGGCGGAACCAGCAATCAGGAAATCACCGACATTGACGGGCCGGAAATTAAAATCTATTTTAACGACACAAAATTTGTTCCTGGCGGTATTACCAATAAAAATCCTTTGTTGCTTGCGTATCTCAGCGACTCTGCCGGGCTGAACACCATCGGCAACGGAATCGGGCACGACATTTCTGCTGTACTGGATGATAATACCGAGAACACCATTTCGCTGAATGATTATTATGAATCTGACCTTGACACATATCAGAGCGGTATAGTAAAATACCCTTTTACAGGCCTTGACGAAGGAACCCATAAATTATTGTTAAAAGCATGGGATATCTATAACAACTCTGCTGAGGCAGAAATAGATTTTATTGTAGCAGAAACAGCCGATTTAGCCTTAGACCATGTTTTGAACTACCCTAATCCTTTTACAACCTACACAGAATTCTGGTTCGAACATAACCAGCCCTGCTGCGGACTTGAAGTGCTGGTACAGATATTTACCGTATCGGGCAAACTGATAAAAACCATCAACACCACTGTTGCCACTAATGGATTCAGGGCTGACCCCATACCCTGGGATGGTAGGGACGACTTCGGCGATCCTATCGGGAAAGGCGTATATATTTATAACCTAAAAGTTAAAAATAACAACGGCCAGCTTGCTCAGAAAATGGAGAAACTTGTTATTTTGAAATAATGTGGCACTCAAACCACTTCGGCAACTACAAAAATACTACCGCCTATAAAAATAACATCATCAGCATGTGCTTGTTGCATCGCTTCTTTGTATGCATGCTTAACACTATTATAAGCTTCACCTTGTAAACAAAAACTTTCGGCCTGGGATTTCAGTATGGAAGCATCAAGTCCACGGGGAATATCCGCTTTACAAAAATAATATACAGCATCCTTTGGCAATAATTTCAGGATTCCTGAAATATCTTTATCATTCACCATGCCGAACACAATGTGCAGCTTTCTGAGTTTCATTTTTTTCAATTGACGTACAACAATTTTTATCCCGTCATGGTTATGCCCTGTATCGCAAATGGTAAGCGGTTTATTTGCAAGAAGCTGCCAACGCCCTTGCAGGCCGGTATTGGTTACTACATTTTTAAGCCCTTTAAATATGGCTTCATCAAGAATTTTGTAACCCTGTTTTATTAAATGTTCCAAACCAGCAAAAACTGTCTGAATATTTTCTGTCTGATAGCTGCCTCCCAGCGCGCAATGCAAACTTTTGTGCATCAGTTTACCATGCCTGTATATATCAAAAATGCTCTCAAATGAAATACCATTTCCATTGTTAAAATTCCTGACTTTATATATGTTGTCGGCAAAACATATTTCTGTATTTTTCTCCAATGCCTTTTGCTCAAAAATATCTTTTGTATGATGCTGTGTTTTACCAATTATTACCGGAACTCCGGATTTAATGATGCCCGCTTTTTCTACAGCAATTTTTTTCAGTGTGTCGCCTAAAAACTGTGTATGGTCAAAACCAATATAAGTGATTACAGAAAGAATGGAACGGATAATATTTGTAGAATCCAGCCTCCCCCCCATTCCTGTTTCCACGACTGCAATATCAACTTTATTTTCTGAAAAATATTCCATTGCGATGGCGAAAGCCATTTCAAAAAAAGAGGGGTTGATAGTTTCAAAATCTTTTTTATATTTTGTCACAAAAGCGACCACCCTGCTTTTGGAAATCATTTTTCCATTAATACGGATACGTTCGCGGAAATCCTTCAGGTGAGGCGAAGTATAAAGTCCTGTTTTGTAACCGCTTTCCTGCAGTATAGATGCCAACATATGCGATACTGAACCTTTTCCGTTAGTGCCTGCTATGTGTATAGATGGGAAATTAACCTCAGGCTTACCAGTCAGATTGCTTAATGCGTGAGTATTATCAAGGTTGGCTTTGTATGCTGCCATACCGATGCGATGAAACATGGGCAGGCAATCATACATGTAATTTAAAATTTGAAGATATTTACTCATCGGAAAATTGACAAAAAGAACCGAACAAAATTAAACCTATTTATCACTACATAAGTAAAATGATAAACATTTTACAGATTAATCAATACCATTATTCATAGACTTATTGAACACAATTTATTACTATTCATGTTATCAGATTCTTCGAATCCCGATACAATAAGAAGTAAAGTAAATATTTAATAAATATTAACGGTAGGTTGTCTTAATGCTCAAATAAGCATGATTGGTTTCAAAAATATGTGAATGACTACCAGCGACTCCAGATGTTTTAACACGTTTAGTATTATTGCCGTATCCAAATGCAAAAAGCACACTGCCACTGGCTTCTGTCGCTTTTGCTCCCTTTATGACATCGTTCCATTTCCATTTGATGCATACCATGATATGATGACAGCATTATCATTTTCAAAACCAATTATATGGGCTATTCCGTAATACGTTTAAAAATCAACTTTTTTGCAATATATTTATTACTTTGTTTTTCTTTGCACTCGATATGACAAATCAACTGAATCAGGATTTAAATTCCAGGCATATTTCAGGGCTTCTTCTAAGAGCTTTCCCATATATGCCTACCTCCACTCAGGAGACGGCTATTGAAAAGCTTTCAGGTTTTATTGCATCGGAAGAAAAAAAACGCCTGTTTCTGCTGAAAGGCTATGCCGGCACAGGAAAAACCAGTATTGTCGGCGTGCTTGTGAAGATACTACCACAAATTGGCGTTGACACCTACCTGATGGCACCGACAGGAAGAGCTGCTAAAGTGCTGGCGGCTTACTCAGGCCATCCGGCCTACACCATACACAAAGGCATTTATCATGTCGGGGATGACGAGTCGGGATTTTATATAACGCTTCGCGAAAACAAACGTAAAAACACAGTGTTTATTGTTGATGAAGCTTCGATGATAGCAGGCGACACAGCAGGCAAACACGAATTATTTCCAGCATCAAACCTGCTTGATGATTTACTTACCTATGTTTACAGCGGTGAAAACTGTTCACTGGTCATGGTTGGCGACACAGCACAGTTACCGCCTGTAGGAACGGAGATAAGTCCTGCGTTTAATGAAAACCTACTAAGCAAAAGTTTTTTCCTGAATATTACAAGCTGCGAACTGACAGAAGTCGTGAGGCAGGAAGAAACATCAGGCATACTTGCCAACGCCACGCATATTCGTAAGATAATACATGCCCCGAAATTCAGGAAGGATTTTTTTGAAACAGCAAGTTATAAAGATGTAATAAGAATCAGCGGTACAGAACTTGAAGATGCGCTGAACACGGCATATTCTGCCGCAGGCGACACGGAATCCATTGTGATATGCCGTTCCAACAAAAGAGCCAATCTATACAATAATGAAATTCGTAAACGGCTTCTTTTCCGTGAAGGCACCATAAACTCGGGCGACAAAATCATGATAGTGAAAAACAACTATTACTGGTTATCGAAAAAATCCAAAGCAGGTTTTATTGCAAACGGCGATATAGCCGAAATACTCCGCATCAGAAAATTGGAACAAATCAACGATGTATTCAGCTTTGCCGACGCAACAATTCGGCTTGTGGATTACCCGGAAGAAAAAGATATTGATGTTAAGTTGCTTCTGAACACCCTGAGTTCTGAATTACCTTCCCTTCCTAACAGCGAATTCCGTAATTTGTTTCATGCAATTTCGGAAAATTATTCTCATATTCCTGAAAAAAACAAACGCTTAAAACAAATCTACAATGACCCTTATATTAACGCTTTACAGATAAAATTTGCCTATGCCATGACCTGCCACAAAACACAGGGCGGGCAATGGCAAAATGTTTTCGTTGAGCAGGGTTACCTGACGGATGAGATGGTGAACAGGGAATACCTTAGGTGGTTATATACTGCAATTACACGGGCAACAGGGAAACTCTTTCTTGTGAATTTTCACGACAGGTTTTACAGGTAAAAATTATTCGAGCAGGGCAACGGCATAAGCGGAAATGCCTTCTTCCCTGCCGATAAATCCCAGTTTTTCAGAAGTTTTTGCTTTAACGGAAATATCATAAATAGGAATGCCTATTACTTCGGAAAGTTTTTGCTTTATCAGTGTAATATAAGGTGCAATTTTTGGTTTTTCGAGACAGACAGTAGTGTCAATGTTTGAAATACGGTAGTCGTTATCAATCAGCATTTCTACAACTTTTCTCAGAAGTATTTTGCTGTCAATGCCTTTATACTGAGTGTCGGTATCCGGAAAATGAGTTCCTATATCGCCGAGGTTGGCCGCTCCCAAAAGCGCATCGCAGATGGCATGAATAAGCACATCGGCATCGGAGTGACCTGTGGCGCCTTTTTCAGATGGAATTTCTATGCCGCCGAGAAATAATTTAGCAGATGGGTCGAGTTTATGAGTGTCAAAACCAAATCCTATCCTACTCATTTTTCTTGATTTCGCCTTCGTTTTTTTCTTTCTTACTTTTAATTTTGTCAAAATTAAAAAGCAGGCTGAAACGAAGTGTATTTTCAAGGGGGCTTCGCTGCTGTGTTACAGGAATAAGGTAGGTAAAGTCGAGTCCGAAAACGCTGTAACGCAGACCGGCACCTATAGTTAAATATTTGCGGTTTCCCTTGGTTGCAGACTCATTAAAATAGCCCAGGCGTATGGAAAACTGTTTCGCATACCAGTATTCCACACCTGTGGAAATATTGATTTCTTTTATCTCTTCCTTAAAACCTCCGGGAGCATCATAAAACGATTGTATCATACCACGTACCACGCCCACATCAGGGTCTTTTCCGGCTTCAATAATCAGGTTGCCGTCGTTATCATACATATATTTTCCTGTGGAATCAAGCTGATATACCGGCGGGGTTGGTACCAGAAGCTTATTAAAATCAAGCAGGATTGCCAGTGAGTTGTTTTTGTCGAAATTCATCATGTATCCAAAGCCCAATTTGAGGTTGGTAGGAATAAAATCACGTTCAAGATTTTCAGTATAAGATATTTTGTTGCCTATGTTTGAAATGTTCACACCCAGAGAAAAAGTGGTGTTCATTTCTTTTATTTTGATAGGTTTGGCATAATATACGCTCACATCGGCGGCCACCGACTGCCCCGCTTTTGTTTTTGAATTATTGAAATAGCCTCCTCCGGTAAGATTTGAGTAAATATACCTCATAGCAATAGCGCCAGAAACTTCATTTGTAAATTTAAAAGCATAGGATGCGTCGAGAGAAAATTCATTCGGTTTATACTGGCCGATATTTTGCCCGATATCATTGGTAAAAGTGATATTTCCCAGTGAAAAATACCTCAACGACATGCCGATGACCTGCCTTTTGTTGATACGTTTATAGGCCCCGAGATAGGCAAGATTGATGTCTCCTACCAGTTTGCGGAGCCAGGGGATATAAGATACCGCGAAACCAAAATCCTTTTCAACAAAAGCATATTTGGCGGCATTGTAATGCATGGAGTTGGCATCTGCTTCGGAAGCTACACCGGCATCCCCCAGGCCTCCGCCACGTGCATCAGGAGCAATAAGTAACAAAGGAACAGCCGTGGTAATTGTATTAAGCTCTTCAGCATAAGACATAAAACTCTGAGCACCGGCAAAATTAACTGCCAACATTACAGAACAAAACACAAGCAGAACTTTCTTCATTGATATGGGTACGTTTTAAGAATGCAAAAATAACGATTTATTTATAATTATATTGTACAGGGTGTTTTTTTGAGGAAAATGTTTATTTAATTATAATCATTTTATCAGCGGCCTGCCTTTTTCTGCCTGCTGCATCGGTTAAAACAACCTGATAGGAATAAAATCCTTTTTGCAAAGGTTCGCCTTTCAGGCTCACGGCATCCCAGCAAATTTCAAGAGGTTTGTAATAAGCAGGCGGCACAGTCCCTGATAATTCAGCAGCTTTGCGCCCTGCGATATCGTAAACTGTAATGGTGTATTCCATGGCATCAATGCTCAAGTTGTGTTCTATATGAAAACATGTGTAAGCATTGACTGGGTCGGGATAATTATAAACACCGCCAACGCGTATATCTTCCGGAGTCAGCACATCAAAACGCACTTCCTTTTCGGAAGTATTGTCCAGTAAATCAGAAGCGCGAATCAGCAGTTTGTGAGGGCCATAACTTAAATTATTTAACTGGTATTCAATACTTCCAGAAGTATAAGTGTTCATGTCAGGAATATACACATCGTTAAGAAATACAGGATTATGTTCATCGTCATCCAGAATAAGTGTTATCTCTTTTCCGAAGCCCAGCCCGTAGCAATTGATGCCGCTGGTATCATGAAAGTTTAAAAACAAAGGCGGGTTGGCCGAAGTGTAATCACCGTCTTTAAAGTTTGCATCTTCAAGCCATGCGGAAATATCAGGCCCCAAAATATCCGTATCGGCGTTATTTCCTGAATTTAATAAAAAGAGGCTGTCAAGAACACCCCGTGCATCATCCCACTGATCTCTGGCATAATAGCTGATTTTGCCATAGCCGCTACCAAAACTGATATTTTTAGGAACAAAAAAGTCAAATTCAAACAAGCCGTTCACTACAGAAATATTTCCTTTATAAAGCACGGTATTCTGAACAAGAAAAGGTGCGGCATAGCTGTATTGAGCATCATTGGCAAGTGTAAAACAACGATAGGGTTTATCATAAACAAACGGAAAAAGGGTTCCATTGAAGCCTACAAGAACATTGCCTGCGGCATCACTTATATGGCCTTTTATTGTTAGTGTCCGGCAATTATGTATTGTGTCTCCGGCAGATAGCAGGGTATCTGAGATTACCTCATCCGTAACGATTTTATATTCCGGTATAGCAAATTCAAGTGCCGGGTCGCCGAGAAGGGTAAAATTTTGCATGTAAATTCCGGCAGGGCATGAATTTTTTGCATTTTTTATCATGTCGCCAAAACGCACTTTTTCTTCGGCAGAATTATTAAATGTGGATTTTATCAGGTTTTGGCTTAGCACTTCGTTTGAATGAGCATAGGCCACACGGGTAGTAGAAAACAAAGCAATGCCGCCTCCTTTTTCACTCAGCAGCAAATGCTCTCCTGCAGAAAAATATTCCGGATTGTCAAAGCGGCTGAATTCACAGGTAGCCGTAACAAATACCGGTAAGTTGTAAAAATTGGTATATTGCCCTATTTCAGCAAGAGTAACAATATTTTCCGCTGCCAGGCCGGCTTCCCCTCCATGTCCGAAATAATTAAACATAAGCGTTCCCTGCTCAATGCGGCTGTTGATGGCTTCGTTGGCATCAGGAAATTTTACACCAAAAGGGGTACTGACCTGTTTATAAGCATCCAGATAAACTTTGGTAAAATTGATATTTTTATCCAGGGAATCTATTGCCTGAACAAGTTTTTCGGCTTGTTTAAAATGAAGGTTGGCATCTTCGTCATCAGCAACAATGAGTACGTTGTTTCTCCATGGGTCATAATTTGATACCTGTCCGTCTCCCGGTTCATGGTTCACAAGATTTTGCCTTGCACCGTAACGTATGCACTTCTCTACAACCGTAGCCGCCTGCAAAGAATTGACTACCGGAAAACGCCCGATACCAACGTCAAGCTTCCCGCTAAGATTTTCACCTTCATCCGGGTCGAGCATGCCGAAAAAATCGTCGGAAACATAAGAACCTGTCGGGACTAATGAATTTAGTGTTTGCCAGGTTGGGATAATATTGGTGTTATATGCCAGCCTGTTTTTCATATCGTAAGAACCGTCACCAAATAGCAGCACATATTTCAGACTGTTCGCAGAGTCATCTGTCTCGTGTTCATAAAACATACGTATAAAATCCCTTAGGGCTGTAACATCCTGGCTCCCGGATGAGAATTCATTATACACCTGGTCAACACGGGTAATATTCACCGACATGCCATTGTTATTGTGAAACGCCGCCAGCACAGCAGCTTCATCAAGAAAATCAGGATGTGAAATAATAAGCATATTTGCTTGTGGCAAGCCATGCAGGTTTTGGTTGGGAACACTTTCACACAAAACCGGAGCCAACAGATTGTTGCTGTCAAAAGCAATATAAGCCGTCAGGCTGTCGGTATATGCCCTAAAAGAAACATCTGTACCTTGTATCGCAAGAGGCATTTCGCGAATATTAAAAAAGTCGGAAATATTCCATATTTTAACCGGATTATTTCCCGCAGCTATAACAAACTCACTTACCGGAATACCAATTGTTTGAATATTGTGAAAAACAAATTGCTCTCCATTATAAACCAGGTTTCTTAATGCCTCCGCCTCAATATAATTGAGCCAGCTTAAAGCTGTTGAATCGGTTTTATGATAAGTAATCTTCACTGTAAGTGTGTCGGAATCTGGTAAAAAGCTCAGTGACGACACTAAACTTTTTGCATATTCCGCATTACTGCTACTAGGTATCTGATTGATGGAATCGCATCTCGAAATTCCTGAAGCTTCCACAGTAAGGGCGCTTTTTGCCATGGAACGGGCAGTAAAACTCACCCTAACTTTTGCCATATCATCGTGGCTGATGCCCGTAAAAATAAAATTAAAAAACTGCTGGGTATTTTCATCAAAAGATTCGCCAAACCATATCTTTCCCGATTTTAAAAGGTTCCTCAGTTCCTGTTCATGATAAAGATGCTCATTGTATTTATTGACACTGAGCCCGGGAGCATCAATGATTTCGGGATATTGCACTATTCTTTTTCCGGGGCCTTTATCAAAAGAGATGAAATAAAAAACCGTGTCGGAATAATAGTGCTGTTGATGTTCAAAATTATGCAGTATAGGGTTGTAGTTCCATTTCACGGAAGATTGCCCATAAAAAAGAACATAGTCGCCCTGATCAATTAAGCCGTCGCCGCCATCATACACCTGAACAGCATTTTCTATTAGGTCATCATAGCGTGACGAAGCATTTTTTTCGGGGAGCATTGCCCCTCCATTACCATAAAGGCGAAAATTCTGAGAATAAAATGGCTCAGCGGCACTCAGTTGCTTCAGGTTGTCGTATGTCAGCTTGTAAACGCCTTGCTGCACTGTAGCTATCTTATACCAAGCTCCTTCGGCCAGCACGGAGTTTCCCGAAAAATTCCCTCTGGCGGCGTTCTGTGCATAAGTTGCAGAAGCTGTGGAAATAATAAACAGTAAAACGGCGAGTCGTGTTTTCATCCTTTAAACAGCAAAGTTAAGAAAAAGCGACATATCACGTTTAGCTTCGGAATTAGGTATTATTTGGTTTTTTTACGTTTTCTGGGAAAATGCTGGCGGTCGTTGATGACAACACGCAAGCCCAGCAAGCGGTGCAGATTGCCGTAATCGCTGATAATCTTGTCGTGAATATTTTTTATCCCTTTCGAATCCAGCAAATCTTTTTGCAGTGCATCAAAAACAAATAAATCGCACGCCGTGGCCTGAAGCCAGTCCACTTCGGTTTTGTAACCAATGGCGGCTATGGCATCCGTTTTATCGAGAAATCTTTTAATATTCCGCTCATCTGTATTCAGGGTGGAACATGAGCCAAAGTATATCACTTTTCCATAACATTTTTCTTTAAGCAGTTCAGAAATCAATTCAAGTGTCACGGCAGTTTCTTTTCCTACAAATATCCTTTCTTCTTTTCCATGGAAGGCAAGATAAAGGATGGGGTATTTGTTTGATACGGTTTTTTTTCTCCAGGTAGATATCAGGAAAAGCAATTCTTCATAAGTAGCGCAATCATGATAAATAAAATTGCAGGTTTCCCGCTTTTCCAGCAATTCGAGTATAGGCAACACCGTTGACCTGTCGGAAATATCATCAGGGTTCCACAAGCCTTCAATACAATAAATCCCTTTCGTTTTCATAGCATATCAAATTATAAGACAGCACTATTTATTATTCAGGGTTCCTTTCTGATGCCCTTCGTTCTCCCAAAATATGGTAATTTTTTTGTTGAATTGCTTTTCGGGGGAGCTCCCTTTTTTTGTATAACGACTTTACATGATAATTATGATATGCCAGTGTAATATTCGTTACTATGCCCGAAAAAAGCATCAGCATCATCAAAATTCCGAACCATTTTTTTCTGAACAATGGCTGCCAGCAATAAAATGAATACAGCATCACTAAAGGGAACAAAACATAAAAGGTATGAGAAGAAGGGCCTTTTACGCTAAAGAAAAAGCTGAACCACGTAAACATCAGGGTAAAAAATAATATCCATTTTACCTGCCGGAAACCTTTGACAGGGTTTCTCATAAAAAAAGATATGAGCATATATGCCACCTGAAGAAAACCCGAAAGTATTGCAAATAGAAGGAAGGGAACCGCATACAAATAATCGCGGAAGAAACAGAGCCTGGAAGCCCCGTCGGTATCAATAAAACGTGGGATTTCGTTTGAAGCAAGAGATAAATAACGCAGCATTAAAGTAAAAAATTCTTTTACATTTGAAAAATTAAACTCAACATTTGAGGCAAGGCCGCCGCCTTCATGAAACCCAAATTTAAAATAAGCAGGCAGAAGCAGCAAGGCAGGAAGGAGGCAGCCGGCAAAAAAGGCAGGAACGGATAATTTATTTTCAAAAAATGATTTCCAGAACGCATAAAAAACAAAAGGAACAAGCAACACCCAGGACATGTGCAGCTGATACACCCAAAACAACGCAAAACCCATCATAAAAAATGCCAGTGGTATTTTTACAAAGCCAATCCTTAAACTCCGAACAGCTTCAAAAAAACCGATAAAAAATAAAACAGAGCCAAACAATACATAAGAAGGGTTAAACACATGAGTGGAAAGATTCATTACCCATGGGCACGTCATTATCCATATCCATAAAAACCAAGACGGGGTTTCTGTAAACTTTTTTTGTAAATATGCTCCGAACAGACACAAAACTGCAAAAGACAAAAGGTTTAAAAGAATATACGGAGCTTCGGGAATTTGTACCAGAAAAAAAGGTAGGCCTACCAGCAAACCCAGTAAGGCCCCGGGGATCTGCGTAGCCGTGTAAACAATATCCGGGCCGAAGTAAGGGAAAACACCTGTGGTATAATACCTGAGCCCGATAAGATACACCTGCAATTCATCTTCAAACCAAAACTCAGAACACAAGCCATAAGCAAGGCGCAGGGCAAAAAGAAATATAAGTACGATAAAAAAAATTATTCCACGGCTATGTTTCATATTTCAAAAATACTATTTCTGCATTACATGGAAACATAATTATAATTATTGATATTATTTGATATAAACATCAAACAAATAAGTATATTCCAACTTTATCGTATTTCATTTGCAACATTCCGCTCAATAATTACAAATATAAGCATGAATACATATTTCAAAATTATTCTCATATAATCATCAATATTTTAAGTGAACGTAAGCATCAAAAAGTTTAATAATTAGTGTCATGAGTATAAATATTTTATTATTTTTGTAAAAATTATACACTTCGGCATGAATTTATTTACTTCAAAATTATTATCAGTATTATTGTTCACTTTTATTGCATATTCAACAAACCTATATGCTCAAAGCAACACAACAATAAACCCCATCGCAAAAAAATATTTCACTGCCCGACAGGCAGACTCATTATCAAAATCAGAAATAAGGGCAGTAAACTACATGTTCACTTCTTCATACATTGTTGACACAACCACTTCCGTCTATAAAAAATGGATTAAAGAAAATGGAGACATTGATATCGTTTTACTAAAACCGCAAAGAAAGAAATCAGAAAGAACCTTTTACAGAAATGAAAAATATCCTGGTTTTGTAATAGAGTTTCTATCCAGAGATGAAGTTGAGGCAAAAATTAATAGTATTTTAAATACTCCTAAATCAAAAAATCAATGAAAAAGTATTTTTTTATTTTCACCGCCTTATTCTTATATTCCGTTATTATTACACAGGCACAAATACCTACCTATCAGATGAGCGACCAACCAATTACTGGTGTATGCGAAGGGATTTTTACAGATTCGGATGCCGGAACCGACCTATTAATAAACCCTAATACTTATGGAAACAACGAAAGTTTTATCATGACTTTTTGTTCTGGTTCAAACGAACCTATGACATTTGCTTTTTCATCACTTGATATTGGCAGTGGCGACCACCTGGTTATTTTTGACGGGCCAAATACTTCATCACCTGTGTTGTATGATTTGTCAAACACCAATCCCGGTTCTCTGACTATTTATTCCACTGGCACATGTTTAACATTCTGGTTTTCAAGTGATGCAAGCGGAAGTTTGTTTGCTGCTAATGGAAATTGGTCAGCATATTTTGCATGCGGAATAGTAACTCCTCCGGTGGTTGCAGCAGATAATTGTGAAAATGCCCCTACAATTTGCAGTCTGGATGGTTATTTTGGAAATACCAGCAGTAATTATACCCCTGATGAACCTGGTAATATGTGCCAATCGTGTGGTTTATTTGAAGGTTCGCTTGAAAATAATTCGTGGTTACAATTTGTAGCAAACAATAGCACTGTTGTGTTTACAGTGACATTATTGTCCTGCAGCGATAATATTGGAATTCAGTTCGGTGTTTATTCAGGATCCAATTGTAACAACTTTGCTTTAATGACTCCCGTTTCATGGACAGATGTAGATGCTCCAATCACACCCGGGACTGTCTCCACAATTACAGCCACCGGCCTTGTCCCTGGACAAGTTTATTATATCATGATTGATGGAAATGCCGGCGACGATTGCCAATATATTATCAATGGCCTGTCGGGCATACAACTTGGGGCATCCATAACACCAAACCAGACAATATGCCAAGGCGAATCTGCCACCATACAGATAAATGTTGATGCCAGTATTCCAATCACATGGATTTCAAACCCACCTGACCCCGGGTTAGCTGGTCAGGAGAACAACACTACCATTACCGTAAGCCCTGCTTCTTCAACAACGTATTCTGTTCATGTTCAGAACACTACCGGATTTTGTTCCATGGATACAACACTAGTTTCTGCTGTTACTGTGTTACCTGCTAGCGACCCACTTTGTTCAGGAGGGGGTATAAGTTGTTCTATCGACAAAACGGATGCAAGCATGTGCCCTGTTGCGCCAACATTCACATGCGATGGAACAGCCACTGTGATTGTTAATGGCGCGGACGGCCCTTTCAATTATTTATGGAATGACGGAAACACCAGCGATACCCGAAATGACCTTTGTGCAGGAACCTATTCGGTGACGGTTTCAGATCCGAACGGGCAATATTCCCCTACATCTTGTTCTGTTACCATACTCGGCCCACCCTCACCGGTGATAACAGCAACAGCATCACCATCAATAATTATCAATGGTGATTCTTCTGTAATATGCGCTTCCGGAGGTATTTCCTATACATGGTCATCTACGCCTGCAGATAATTCATTAACCGGCCAGAATAATCTTCCATGCCCGGTCGTTTTTCCATCATCAACTACCACTTATATAGTGGTCGGCGTTGATGCGGGCGGATGTCAAAATACAACAAGTGTAACTGTTACGGTAGCGGCTGAGCCCCCTGTTGTGGATTTTGAAGCTTACCCATTATCAGGGTGTGAGCCTCTTACTGTTCATTTCACGGATTTATCTTCAAATGTTGAACCGGATGCCACTTATTATTGGGATTTTGGTAACACCACCTATTCCTATGAACAAAACCCGACAGCTTACTATGCAAATTCCGGTACATATGATGTATCACTAACGGTTACAAACTCTATAAACTCTGCAGCAACTCTGGTAAAACAACAATACATTACTGTTTACCCAAAGCCTATAGCAATTTTCTCTACATCTCCTGAAAACAGTACAAGTATTATCGATCCTACCTTTAGTTTTTTCGACAACTCACTCAGAGATCCGGTTCAATGGTACTGGACATTTGGAGATGGAGAATACTCCACTTCACAAAACACCTTTCACTGTTATTCTTATGATGACATTTATTATCATTTTCCATCCATGGAAGATACGGGAACCTATCTTGTTACACTCATTGTTACAACGATACATGGGTGCTCAGATACCACATCAAAGTATATTTACATTGAATCCGATTATGCATTGTATGTTCCCAATGCATTTACACCCAATGAGGACCCAAAAAATCAATATTTCTGCCCCGCCGGATATGGAATACTAAATGAAGATTTTAGCATGCATATTTACAATCGTTGGGGACAGAGGGTTTATGAAACCCAAACATGGGATGATTGCTGGGATGGTAAATATAATAACAAGCCTGCCGCAACGGGGACTTATGTATATATCATCAACTTTTCAGATTCAAAAAGGCACAAACACACAGCGAAAGGAATTGTAACTCTTTACAGATAAAGAAACAATACAAGTCAAGCGTTAATATTATAATTACACCCAACTTGGGGTAATAGATGTATTGTAATAACCCATGAGCTATTAAAAATTAAAATAGTTAATAGTACAATAAGTTAAATTTAATAAATTTGTACTTGATTTTTATGAAAAAAACATCTTTTAGCGAGATTAAATTTCCAATATGGTACTTCCTGAAACTTTTTATTTTCTGGATGCTGCTTTTTGAGGCGGAAAGGATAATTTTTCTTTTGTTTAATTACAAAGACTTGCTGGGCATTCCTTTTTCACAAATCATGCTATCATTTTTTTATGCGCTGGGCTCCGACATTTCGGCATCCTGCTACCTGATGATACTCCCATTTCTTATCATCACTACCGGAATGTTCACTAACAAAAGCGAAGCTTTTTTCGCAGTGGCAAAATGGGCAAACTACCTGTTAATAATCTTGTACCTGAGCATCAGTTTTGCCGGCATCGCATTGTATAACAACTGGGGGACAAAAGTAAATTCCAAAGCCTTGTCGTTTATCACATATCCTAAAGAAATCTTCGAAATAATTTTCAACATTTCTAACCTTTTATATTTTGCATTGATGGTAGCTGTTATTTTGCCTGTCATTTTATTATTTAAAAGAATCTTTAAGAGACAGCAGCCTGTGAAACCCGGAATTCTTGCGATATTAATTTTTTTAATTGTTTTTTCCGGACTGATGTTCACCGGTGTGCGGGGAGGCATACAAAAGCAGCCTATCAATAAAAGCTGGTGTTTTTATTCGGGGCATTCCATATTAAATTTTGCAGCTCTCAACGACCTTTGGAATATCACTTCCATACTCTCACACCCTCAGATAAAAACAAACCCTTACACTTATTTTCGGGAAGCTGAATTTGAAAAAACCATTGAAGAGCTTTACAAGACGGAGAAAGACACAACTGAACTATTATGCACAAGCACCCGCCCGAATATTGTCCTTATTATTCTGGAGAGTTTCAGCGCTGATGCCGTTGCCTGCCTTGGCGGTGAAAAAGGTATTGCCCCCAACTTTGATTCCCTGGCACAAAAAGGTTTGCTGTTCACAGAGTTTTATGCCACCGGATTCCGTACCGACCAGGGTATTGTGGCCCTGCTCAGCAGCTTTGCCGCACAGCCCCGCACTTCTATTATCAATAATTATGAAAAATTTGACAAGCTACCAAATTTTATTACTACTCTGAGAAAAAATGGTTATTATACATCTTTATATTTTGGTGGTGACCCGGCTTATGCAGAAATGGAATCCTACCTGCAGGTGTCGGGGATTGATTTGTTAATCAGGGAAGGCGATATACCCCACACACACCGAACCGACTGGGGAGCTTACGATGAAGATGTGTTCAACTTCCAGCTGCACGACCTAAAAAACAGTAAAGAGCCATTTTTCTCCATCATGCTCAGCCTCACCAATCATGAATATTTTGAAGCCGATGTTCCGAAAATTTATCAGGGAAAAGACCAGTGCACACTCTTCAGAAATACCGCACATTATACCGACAAGTGCCTGTATGACTTTCTGAAAGCTTCAGAAAAAGAACCCTGGTACAACAACACCCTATTCATCATCACCGCCGACCATGCCCACCGCTGCCCGCTGGAACGCACTTACAATGAACCCCTCCGACATCATATTCCTTTTTTATTTTACGGCAATGCTTTGAAAGAACAATATCGGGGAAAAACAATAAACAAAACAGGCTCTCATCTTGATTTGACAGCTACTTTGCTCGCACAACTCAACATCGTCAACTATGATTTTGAATGGAGCAAAAACCTGATGAATAAGTACGCACAGGGCTTTGCTTTTTATGTCTTTGATGATGGCTTTGGGTTTATTACCGACAGTGCGGATATCGTTTATGACCACAACCTGAAAGCGGCAGTTACCAAAAAAATGAAAATAGAAGGTGCTGATACAGAAAAAGCCCTCAGGCAGGGCAAAGCTTTTTTACAAAAAACCTTTCAGGAATATATTAAGTTATAAGTTCCGGATTTACTTTTTCTACAAACAAGATAATTAATAACGATTTTTTTGATGTTTAGAATGTGCATGCATTGCATTCACAAAAAAAAATGCACATTAAAACCGGCTGCAGTTACCAAACCACTTGAAAAAGTATTAATCTTTATGCGTTGTTATTTCCGCTTTTATTTTACGGAAATCTATAACAAAAAAAAATGGCTATCCGTTAATAATTAATAATTATACGATTATGAAAAAGATAATATTTGTTTGTTTGACATTATGGCTAAACGCTGCGGTTTTCGCACAAGTTAGCTATACATTGCGCATCATGGATGTTTACGGAAAACCCATGAGCAATATAGAAGTTACTGCAATAAATAATGATATTGGATTAACGCTTAAATCAAAAACTGATATGAACGGATGCGCTTTATTTACGCTTACGAAGGCAGGAATGTACACGTTCAGCTACCTTGAGATGAAAGACGTGAAAAGCTTTGAGATGCCCGAAAACGTGAAAGGACAGAGCAAAAGCACTGTTACGTACGACCCGGAGAAAATTTTCGAGTGGAAGCCCTGCAACCGTTCAGGTATTGTTTTCAAATCACAAACGCCCCTGCAACTAAAAGGGCAAACAAACATAGCAAAAGTTACCATCGAAGTTTTGCAGAACGACAACACCATAGTGCCTGATGTCGCAGTGGATATTGTGGATTGTAAAAATAAAATCAAGTATGCTGCCAAAGCAAATTCAGCGGGAATTGCTGTATTTTATGTTCCTGTAAATCAGGAATACGAAGTGGACATCGCCGGCAGCGAAGCTTTGCGCAAGTTGAAACTGCCCAATCATTCCTACATGGAATATAAAGAAACGGTATTTTACGAAAAGACCAAAGTGAAGGGAACCATCAAGGGCGACACCATCCTCCAGAAACAGATTACCCAAGGCGAAGGAACCACAACACATCTGCTGTTTACCTTTAAGCTGAAAGATTACAACAGCAATCCCCTGCCTGACGAGCCTGTTTATGTTTGCGCCGAAAACAACAAAAGAGTTTATGAAGGGCTTACGGACAAGAATGGCGCCTGCAGGTTTATGCTGGAGAAAGGTAACAATTACATCATCAACCTGAAATACGAACAGGGAGCTTCGTTTGTTGAAGCTTCCAACACCAAAGGTTTTGCTACAGCAGAAGAAACGCGCACTTACCGCGGCTCAAAAAACATCGAGAAAATGCTTGCCGAAAGGCATATGAACGAAAAGGGATTTGTGGTGAACCATAATGAAACGCCCATCCGCCCAGCTCCGCGACCCGTCAACTACCTGAAAAAGACCGCACAGGGCTACGATGTGGATTTTGCCCCCTCCGGCCCCGTGGGAACACCCACAGTCATCAACAATAAATTGTTTACCCAGCAGGGTTTTTATTCTCCGAATTTTTATTGCCTCGATGCCACCACAGGACAATATCTCTGGGGTGTGGAACTGGGCGAATCGGGCACCTCGCCGGCTGTTTACCACGACGGTGTCCTGCTTATCAACACTTACTCTTGTACGCTGTATGCCCTGGAAGCTTCCACAGGAAAGATGCTCTGGAGCAAATGGCTGGCAGGAACCATCTATTCCACGCCCTCAGCCGACAGCAACTGCGTATATGTTGTGTACGATAACGGCGGAGCCAACCCCAAAAACAAAGCCGAATCGTTTGTTGTGGCCTGCTTCGACCTGCGCAGCGGCAAAATGAACTGGATAAACTGGATAGACAACGAAGTCATCGCCTGCCCTGTGGTTGACGGCAAAGAAGTTCACATCGCCTCGCAAAACGGCAGCTATTATGTTTTCGACAAGGCGTCGGGCCAACCCCTGATATCATCAAAAACCGTAAAAGCCGTCTCCTCCCCTACACTGACAAAGGAAAATATTTTCCTCACAGCTGCCGTAAACGGTAAAGAACAACTGGTGGTACTTGACAGAAAAAGCCTGAAGGTGATGAAAACATACAGCACCATACTTGCCCCGTCAAAAATCACCGACAACTACAACTGTTACAAAAAAATGAACTTCAACGGTGCACATCCCATCGTGTATAAAAATAAAATAGTTGTCCTCCTTGACAGCCTGACAGTAAGGGCTTTTGATGCCACCTCCGAAAAGATACTATGGCAACAGCCCTTAAAAACAAACTCCAGTCAGATACCCATAGTGGCCAATGACAAAGTGATCGTTGCCGCTAAAAATGGTAATGTGATGAGCTATGATATTAACACCGGAACACCACAGACCTTGCAAAAAAGCAACGAGACCATCGAAGGACAGCCGGTTCTGACTAACGGAGCCATGTATGTGGGCTCTTCAGAGATACTGAAGGTAACAAAATCAACACAAAAATATTCCTGGAACCAGTGGAATAAGGACGCAAGGCACAATGCTTATTGGGAGTGAATTAGCAATGAACAATTATCACTGAACAATGAGCAGTTAGCAGTTGGAAGTTGGAGGTTTTATCTGTTGAGTGGTATTAGAAGGGAGAGAAAGCAGGCAGACTACAGTCTTCAGTCCACAATCTGCAGTTGGCAGTTCATTCAGTAGGCGTTATTTCAAGGTTGTTTTATTGAACCTTGAGAATTGAGCATTGGATATTGAATTTTTTTGAATTTTATTTACAGTCTTCAGTCGGTGGTGTAGTCGTTTCTTGGGGACATGCGAAGAGAGATAAGATGTGATATGAAGTGATAATTTTTTTTATTATTATGTAATCTTGGTTTTTTATATTTTTTTGAACTTGTTAAAACGGATAAAAAATTATTATATTTGTTAATTCGTTTGCAAATGGTTACAAACGGTTACAAACGGAAATGTAAAAAACTAAAGCGTTAATGACTAACAATTTAAAATGTTAAAATTGGATAAATGCAATCAAGTTACTAAAGTAGAAATAAACGTAATACGCTAACACAATAGTTATGTTCTATTTTGAGGGGAGTCGACAAGACAAAAACAAAATAAGTATCACTGTGTTATCTCATCTATGGTTAACAGATGACGAAACAATTATTGATAAATTTTGTGGCGAAAATAAATGGTGG
>JALOBU010000026.1 GCA_023228145.1 Bacteroidales bacterium
CACAAATTGGTCAGACGTGCATTTGTTAGCATTAAAAGAGCTTTGCCTAATATGTTTCACTATCTTGATAATCCCATGATACCAAAATCCACAAATGGACTTGAATCATTCTTTGGTCATCTTAAAAGTCATATCAGTATACACAGAGGATTGTCAAAAAAGAATAGGCAGAACTTTATTAAGTGGTACCTGTTTTACAGAAATCAATGAGTTTTCTTAGCCATTTAAAGGATACCGCAATAAGAAAAAAAGGACAGATTTATTCTCTGTCCTTTTGCGTCTATCCGTAAAACCTATTGCTGGCAGGTTGCTCTCCAGCAGGGCCTACTTCCTCTTTAGTTTTACACTCGAAATATACAAAATGAAAAATCAAAAGTCACCAACTATTTTTGTCCCCATTACCAAAATGTCGAATTTTACCTTTGACATTCAAAGAGTAACCAAATGTGTACAAATTGCTTTTGAGAGAGCCTCGTAAAAATGTTTTTGAAAATCAGATGTTTAGCTAAAAGTGTTCTACTTCATCGAAGTTGAATCCAATGATGACATTACCTTTTTTATCAATAAACCCCCATTTGTTACCTTTTTTTACTCTTGCAAGACCATTATAAAAGTTTTTTGCTGTGTCAAATTGGGGTTTAATCACAAAATCACCTTTCAGGTTTATATATCCCCATTTTTTATCTTTAAGAGCCGGAGCCAGTCCATCACGAAAATCGCCTACGCAGGTAAACTGAGGATTGATAATAAAAATTCCTGCCTTATCAATAAACCCCCACTTTTTATATCTTTTCACTTTTGCAAACTCTCCAATAAAGTTACCGGTTTGTTCATATACAGTTTTTATTGCCCATTCTCCCTTATTATTGATATATCCCCAGAGTTTTCCTTGTCTGGCTTTGGCCAAACCGCTGCTAAAAAACCCAATCTCATCAAACTGCCTATCCCCAATATAATTACCGCTTCTGTCAATAAGCTTCCATATTTTATCCAGGCAAATTCGTGCACAGGTGTCTGAAAAATTTTCAGCAACATCATACTGAGGCTGAATAACCCAATCGCCTTTCTTATCAATATACCCCCATTTTTTGCCCTTGCGCACAGGAGCCATTCCTTCATAAAAATCTTTTGCATCATCAAATTGACATGAGATAACAATATTTCCTTTTGTATCAATAAATCCCCAAAATTTATCTTTTTTCACTCTGGCTATACCTTCGCTGAAATCTCCTGCACATTCATATACAGGGTTGATCGCGAAAGAACCAGTGCTATCAATAAATCCCCATTTATTAAGCATAACTCTGGCCAGGCCATTAGAGAAGTTTTGGGCGCATTCGTACTGAGGTTTAAAAAAATAATTGCCTTTTATATCAATATAACCCCAGTTTCTGCCTTCACAGACAGGAACATATTTATTCTGAGCCTGCAACTGATAATTAAAGAAAATAAACAGCAAAAACATCAAAGATTTATTCATGCTTTTTTCATTTAAATTTCCACAAATATAAATTTTTTATCACAAACCCCTTTATTTGTTCGCAATGTATAAAAATCAGAAAAAATTCCGATAAACTGTTTTAACACTTCTTAAGAACGTGCGATAATTTTTTTGTTGTATATTTGCCGCTTGTTATCACATAAATATTTATACAATCATCTGAATATCAAAACAAAAATCAGGTATTATGAAAAATATAATTATTGTTGCCGTACTTTTTTTAATAGCAAAATACTGTTACAGCCAAGATATTGTTGTTTTGAATAATGGAAATGAAATCAAATCAAAAAATATTGAAGTTAATGAAGCTGGACTTAAAATTAATCTTTTTGATATAAATGGTAAGCAAATTCAAATTATCAAATCACAAGATCTTAAAGAAAAAAGAAATCTCCCTTCAGAACAACAAACTTTTTTAATTCCCAAACAGTTCGTTTTCATGATAAATTATGAAAATGGCAGCAATGATTTTTATAGGGATAAAATTACCCACGGAGTGGTAAACAATGTAAGTAATTTTATTGATAAGGATAACAATCCAGACGCCTATAAGATGTACCGCGATAATTACAAGCGTTATTCGCTTGCCAGAGGGCTTGTAGGCGCAGGCGGAGGCATATTTACTTTTGGCACGATTGCGCTGATAGTTAGTTATACCAACGGAAAAAAAGATGAAACGGACATAGGTGCAAGTTATATTTTTATGGGTATGGGCGCCTGCTTCCTTGGGGCAGGACTGCCACTCTATTTCACTTCATTAAAAAAAATGAATTCTGCCTTTAACAATTACAGAAACTCTCTGAAAACAAGCCAGAATAATTTAAAAATAAACTTTGGCATTACTCATGACGGCCTCGGCATGAATGTTAAATTTTAGAACGGCCACCGGTTAACATCCATACAAGTTCGTTTTACAATAATTACTTTTTCGAATAGTCTGCCTGACTACCCTTTATTATCTTTGTAAAATTATTTTAATTTTAATGTTATGACAATTCTTGACTTCCTTTCAACTGATGCACCTTTATTTACCTGGGTAGTGCTTCCCATATTGATTTTTTGTGCACGTATTTTCGACCAGAGTGTGGGAACTTTGCGTTTAATTTTTATTGCTAAAGGCATAAAAAAGTGGGCACCGGTTTTTGCTTTTTTCGAATCGCTGATATGGCTTCTTGCAATTGGCGAAATCATTAAACATCTTGATAACCCCTTATGTTATATTGCTTATGCGGGAGGTTTTGCCATGGGAAATTATATTGGTATGCTGCTCGATGAAAAAATATCACTTGGTAATGTAATTATCAGGGTGATATTAAAAAATCAGGCACCCGAGTTAATCGCACACCTGAAAGAATCTCATTATGGAATCACGATATTGGATGCAGAAGGCGCTATGGGAAAAGTTAAGGTGATATTTTCAATAATAAAACGTAAAGATGTAAGCGACTTTATTGGTATCATTAACGAACTCAATCCCCAGTCTTTTTACACAATAGAAGAAGTAAGGTCGGTAAATGAAGGTGTTTTTAAAACTTCATCCAGAAAACACCTGATTAACCTGAACCTGATGACAAAAAAGCACAAATAATCCGTTTGCTATTATTTCATCAAGCCTTCGTCAGCAAAGCTGAAATAGGTGTTATCCCCGATAATAATATGATCCAGAACGCCAATATCCATCAGTTCTCCTGCTTGTTTTAACTTGTTTGTCAGTTTGATGTCGGCTTCACTGGGTTTAATATTTCCAGAAGGATGATTATGGCAAAGGATAATGTTGGAAGCATTATGTTCCAGGGCGGTTTTGAATATTTTTTTTGGGTCGGCAACTGTGCCGGCAATACCACCCTGACTGATGTTTATTTTTCTGATAATTGTGTTGGCCCTGCTGAGCAGCAGTATCCAAAATTCTTCATAAAGATTGCCCGCGAGGTTGCTCTGAAAATATTCAAACACATCTTTGCTGCCTGAAATTTTTTCTTTCACTGCTACTTCTGATACCCGGCAGCGCTGCCCTAACTCCAGGGCGGCAATAATACTTAATGCTTTAGCTTCGCCAATACCCCTATGCTTCATAAGGTCTGCAAGTGAAAGTTTCGCCAGTTCCAGTAAATTCCCCGAAACTTCCGCTAAAATACTTTTTGACAGGTCAACGGCAGTTTCATTTTTTGAGCCGGAACGAAGTAATATAGCCAGCAGTTCAGCATCACTCAATGCTGATTTCCCTTTGGTAATTAGTTTTTCGCGTGGCCTATCGTCTTCGGCCCATTGTTTAATATTGCGCAGTTCGGTCATGTAAAATATTTTTTGTAAAATTAAAACAATACTGTTTTCACGGGCAAAAAAAAACCCTTGCTTTCGACAAGGGTGGAATTTAATAGAAAATAAAAAACTTATTTCATAGAAGCACAAAACTTTACCAATCCTGATTTCAGGTTAGCAGCTTTGTTTTTGTGAATAATATCCTTTGTAACAAGTTTATCTATCATAGAAATCATTTTAGGCATTTCAGCAAGCGCTTTTTCTTTTTCCTTCAGGCTTCTGAAGTTTTTAAGTGCATTGCGCATGGTAATAGCATAATAGCGATTATGCTCCCTTTTTGTTTTTGTTTGCCTGATTCTTTTTTCTGATGAAATGTGATTAGCCATAATTTTATATTTTTTGTTGCAGCCCGTAGGGGACTCGAACCCCTGATTTCCAGGATGAAAACCTGGCGTCCTAACCAACTAGACGAACGGGCCTCTTACATTGCCTCAATTTTTGAGGGTGCAAAGTTAGCATTTTTTTTAATACAAAATAATATTTAATGAAATTTTCATAACTGTTCATCGGGATCTGCCTGAAAACGAAAACCCAGGCGTTTGCCGGTCATCATGCGCATATTGGATGAATACTCCTTAATCTGTGCCACAGATAACTCTTTCAGCATATCGTAGGGCTGCAACAACAAATCAAAATCAAGGCAATACAAAACTGCTGTTTCCAGTATCTGGCGTAAAGTTTGATAATCTATGGATTCCTCAATAAATGTATTGCTTAAATAATCCATTTGTCTTTTGCCCTCAACCACAAAATGGAATTCTTTATTAACAAAGATTCGGGCAACAAGATAACCGATGTCGTTTTCGCGGTTAAACCTTAATGAATCGGCAAGAAAGTTATAAACGTATATGATGCCACAATAAGCTCGTGTTTCGTCCTCTTTAATATAAGGACTCCTCATAATGGAATGTTCTCTTGGAAATTCAAAGACATTTGTATGCATCAGGAAAATCAGAGTGTCACCCGCAAAACTCAACTCTGCTTCATAGTCTCCTTTGCTCAAATATTCAACAGGGATTTTAAATAATTTGTTCTTACGTAAAAACTTCTGGCTTTCAAGAGAAAAATCTTTCAATACCACCTTAAGTTCATTAAACACCTGCAAAGTGTTGTGGTAAACCTTTTGCTTCAATACAGATTTTGACTTGAAACGCTCCAGTATATCATTCATCCTTTCTTTTTTCCGAGGCATCTTTTTAATAATTAAAATAAATATTTACGCAAAAGTACTTATTTCTAATGATTATACTAAAATCTGGTTAGTTCTCCGAAAAGTTTCATGGCATACTGGTCGGTCATAGAGGAAATATAATGCAAAATGGCTCTTTTATAATCCTTTTCGTTTTGGATATCATATATTAATTCATTACTGAATTTTGAATTTTTCCGTTTTTCAAGATTTATATCTGAATATTTCATCAGCCAGTATTTATATGCCCCTATCAAAGAAGGATAGGTTTTTTCATAAGAATCAAGTTTTTTGCAGAGATTGTTTTTTTTATCGTAAAGCTCATCCAATACTGAGTACAGGGAATTTATCACCAGCGAAGCCAGCTTGTTGTAATATTCAAGGCGTTTGTGTTTGTAAATATGTTTATAATTAAAAGCTTTAACAGAATTAATCATTTTCAGGTATTTATCGGAAAAACGTATACCTTCCAATGGAGAACTCATTTTGCATAAATTCCCGATAAAGTCGTTCATTAATATGGTATTGTTTATCTGCCATATTTTTACTTTCTTGATTTCGCCAACGATTTCGGAGAGCTCCAACATCTGGTATTTATCAAGTATCTTCAGTGTCAGTGCATCTTCAATATCCCTGCCAAGATAAGAGATTTTATCCGCTATTTTCACCACACATCCCTCCCACGTGTACGGAGCGTATTGATTGGGTTTTTCTATTTTTTCAAGAATTATGGCTTCATGACGGGGGAAGATTGCATTTTCATTCACTTCGCCACAATGAGATATGATGCCGTCACGAACCGCATAAGTAAGGTTCAGGTTCTTTTCTTTGTTTGTCAGGTCTGGCAATGTTTCCAATTTGTCAACAAAAAAAAGACTGTTTTTTTCGTGCCAGAAAAATTCATTCATTTCCCGTTTTGCAATTTCCCGTATAATATATTCACCTTCATGCCCAAATGGCGCATGACCAAGGTCGTGCCCTATAGCTATTGCTGAAGTTAACTCTGTATTCAGTCCCAAAAAGCTGGCAATAGAATAACTCACAGCAGCAACATGAGTTACATGTTCAATGCGGGTACAAACATGGTCATTCTGTGTAGCATAAAACACCTGTGTCTTATGTTTCAGCCGGCGATAGGCCTTGCTATGAAGAATGCGGTTATAATCACGTGAAAACTCGCTGCGGATATCGTCCTTCTTTTGGTATATCTTCATTTCACGCCTGACACAAGGCTTCCATTTGGGGCTTCTTATGTTCACAGCATGTTCCCTGAATTTTGGAAAAGGCATAAAAAATTTTTTACACGGTTCTTTATGTTTTCAGACAAATAATCTTAAACAAAATTAATTAAATAAATTTCAAATAAAAATGACTGTGATTTTAAAATATAAAATTAACCTGAAAGCTTTATCAAAAATACAGAATCAAATCAAAATTATTGTAACAATGAATGTTCAATAATTCAATATTGATATCATATTTAAAAATACATTCAAGATAAACTTTGTTTCTCATTAACTGCATTATATCTTTGTGCCAGAAAAAAACAGAAATAATCTTTTTTAATGAGCAAAACTGCAATTATCATTGGGGCCGGCCCTGCAGGATTAACATCCGCTTATGAACTGATTACCAGGACGGATATCAAACCATTGGTAATTGAAAAATCGAACGAAATCGGAGGAATATCAAAAACCGTTAACTATAAAGGAAACCGCATTGACCTGGGAGGTCATAGGTTTTTTTCCAAATCAGATGTAGTGATGAAATGGTGGCAACGCATTCTTCCGATTCAAGGTTCTGAATCTAAAGATGATTTGCTTAAAAAAACGAATAACTTAAACCAGAAATCAAAAGTTATCCTGGCGGAAGGAGGACCTGATCCTGAAAAAACCGACAAGGTGATGCTGATACGCAACAGGCTGTCCCGGATTTTTTTCCTTAGGAAGTTTTTCGATTACCCGATTACTTTGAATGGAAAAACACTTAAAAACCTTGGGTTGATAAGAATTATTAAAATCGGGGCGACTTATTTCTATGCAAAAATATTCCCTGTTAAAAACGTCAAAACGCTTGAAGATTTTTTTATCAATCGCTTTGGCAGAGAGCTTTATAATACATTTTTCAGAGATTATACCGAAAAAGTATGGGGAGTGCCGTGCAACAAAATTGCAGCCGACTGGGGCGCACAACGCATCAAGGAATTATCTGTAACCAGAGCCATTTTGCATGCACTCAAAACCAGCTTCAGGAAAAATACAGATATTGAGCAAAAAAACACCGACACCAGCCTGATTGAACAATTCATGTACCCCAAACATGGCCCGGGACAAATGTGGGAAACGGTTGCAAAGATTATTGAAGAAAAAGGCGGCACTATCATCAGGAATTGTGAAGTAAAAGCATTACATATAAATGACGGGAAAATAACAGGCGCTAGCTACCACGACCATAATTCAAATAATAATATTCGTGTAAATGGCGAGTATTTTTTTTCCACCATGCCCGTCAAAGAACTTATTATAGCCATGGACAACAAAGTGCCTGAAGAAGTTATGGAAATAAGTAAGGGACTGCAATACAGGGATTTTATCACCGTTGGTCTTTTGTTAAATAAACTGAAACTGAAAAACAAAACCAATATCCCAACACTTAACGAGCTTATCCCCGACAATTGGATATACATTCAGGAACGTGATGTTAAAATAGGTCGTCTGCAAATTTTCAATAACTGGTCGCCATATATGGTAGCAGACATTCAAAAAGTCTGGATTGGCCTTGAATATTTCTGCAACGAAGGTGATGAACTTTGGAGTATGGACGATAATGCCTTTATCTCTTTTGCCATTGATGAACTTGCAAAAATTGATATTATTGATAAAAATGAAGTTATAGACGCCACTCTGCTCAGAATGCCTAAAACATACCCTGCTTACTTCGGCACCTACTCTAAATTCCACATCATAAGAAATTATACAGATAGTTTTGAAAACCTTTTTCTTATAGGCCGAAACGGTATGCACAAATACAACAATCAGGACCACTCGATGTTGACTGCCATCAGAGCGGTTGATAATATCATTTCCGGAGAAACATCAAAAGAAGCAATCTGGAATATTAACACCGAAGAAGAATACCATGAAGAAAAATAAACAGGAAATTATTTTTAATATTCTCACAAACCCCGTAGCTTTTATGCTGATAATTTCGGGAGTTATTTTTTTTATAACCCGGCATTTTTCCATGGGAAATGATGAAGGCATGTGGAGTTATATTGCCAGAGTATGGATGGAGAACGACATACTGCCATATACCGGGACAATTGAAAATAAAACTCCCGGCATTTATTTGATATTTGCCTTATCTCATCTGCTTTTCGGCCCTGGGTTTGAATTTGTGCGTATCCTTGGACTCATTTGTATATTTTTTTCAGGACTGTTGATTTATCTGCTGGTAAAAAATACACTCAATCGTACTGCCGCCTCATTCAGCATGGTTTTTTTCGGGTTGACCTCTTTGTGGTCTATAATGGATATGGCTTATATAGCACAGACAGAAGTATTCATGGTGTTTTTTTTAGTATTGTCTTTTTACACAGCTACAAAATCAAAAAACAATTCCAAGTGGAAAATTATTATTTTATTTTCCGGATTACTTATGGGTTTTGCCATTGCTTTTAAACAGACTGCTATATTTTCAGCCCTGGCACTTGTATTATTTTTCATAATTTATTGCGCCGAATCAAGTAAAAATTCCCGAAAAATATTGGGAATGCTGCTTATCTCAACAGGAATCGTGGCAGGCATTATCCTGACTGCCGTTCCTCTATTCATTAGCGGATTGAGCATAAAAGGATACATAGAAGGCGCCTGGCTTATTTTGTTAAACAAAGGCTCCAGTGTTCCTATAAACTATCATTTAAACTCATTTAGCTATTTCTGGTTAAACAGCCGCTTTGTTGTTTTCTTTTTTGTTTTATTGTTTATCCTTATAAAACCTTCTTACTTGAAAAACAGGTTTTTCCTAAGTACTTTTATATGGCTAGCTCTGGACTTTATCGGAGTAAATGCCTCAGGGAACTATTTTGGTCACCAGTTTCGGCAGATACAGCCGGCATTATCCATAGCATCAGGGGTTATAATAGCTTATTTATTTGAAGAATTCAAAAGCCTTAACCAGAAAGTCCTGCGAATTAAAAAAATATTGCTGGTATTATTGTTTATAATTATTTCTATTCCTTATACAGAATTGCTTTCAGGGGAAATAGGATTTAAAAATGAAGATAAAAAAATGGGATACTGGCTAAAAAATCATACCAGTAAAAATGATTATATATTTTTTATCGGCTATGGAGGAAATCCTTCCCTCTCTTATTCAGAAAGAATTTCATCAAGCAGATATTTTAATTATATGTTTATAACCTCTGACAAAGAAAAGTCAATTGTTTTAAACGACTTAAATGCTAAAACACCAAAATTCATAATATGGCATAAGGGATTCAACACAAGATGGGATGAAATAGATGATTATGTATTAAAAAACTATAATTTTAAATGTAGTTTTGAAAATTACGACATATATATTTTAAAAAGAATAAAACAAGCTTCACAGGATGAATAAGCTCAGGAACTTCGCATATTTTCCTTTATTAATTTTAGTTTTAATATGCCAAACTATAAATTACCCGCTGCATTGGTCTTCAAATAAAGGAAATTAAAGCAAATAAAAAATCCGGGCTTGATTTTCGAATGCTCCCCAGGGAATATACTTTGCTGAAATAAAAATGATTCATTACAGAAACATACAAAAAATCATTATTAAGTAACTTCTTTGTTATAGAGTCTCATCATAATAACAATTCCTGATAAATTACGTATAAAGCAGGTAATGTATTAATAATTATTTTACAACGATTATTAATTGTTTTTTTTATTATTTTTTTATATATTTGTATTTATCTTTTAAATTAAGTAAACTCATTTTATTAATTGAATTTAAACTAATTATCATAAATGTTTTGAAACAACACCTGCTTGAATCCCTTTTGCAAACATATAGGCATCAAAATACAATCACAACAATTTTCTGTTAAGGTGTTAAAAAGAATACTAACCTTCTCTTTGGCCTTATTATTAGTTCTTTTATTTCCTGTCGTATTATTTTCTCAGAATAATGAAGAAAGTTCGGAAACAGAAAAGAAAAAAGTCGCATTCGATGAGTGGAAAGAAATCGGCCGTCTTAGGGGAAAATTTAACAAAAACAAATACGGCAGCATATACGTAATGGGCTTGTTTGACGGCAGGTTTATCGGGCCAAACGAGAAAGACAATTATGGAATCAGATCGTTTACTACAGCTTATGATTACCTGATATTCGGCAACAGTTTATTATCCATGCTTATCAATATGGGTTACACAGCTGAAAAAATTAATTTTATTTCAAGTAAAGCCGTTAAAGATTATAGTCCATATAAACTGGGGTGCATCATGCACTATTCCATTACAGGAGAAAAATATCGTATTGATTCAGTTTATAATAGGGCAATAGGGAAAAAAGTGCCTATTGACAAACCTTTTACTTCTTCGATGCCACGACTAATAATAGATTCCGCACATGTGGAAGCAGAACTCGCGGGGTTTTACGTAAAAAGAAAAGAAAACAGAAAAAATGTTTATGACACCATACTTCTTCCTCATTTAGAAGGTACAGGGTCATGGAAAGATGCTAATAATTTCGACCTTGTTTATGAATGGTTCGAAACATTTTTTCAACAATATAGCTACCGCATTGATATCAACAAAAGACAATTCTCTGAGAAAACCCCACCACAAATAAGATTAGCCATAATCCAGCGCTTTAACACTAAAAAATACCTTGAGCAAACACAGATGAGCGAAGAACAACTCATCAGAATAACTGATTTATACACCAATAGTATATTCGACCTGCTTAGTTTGCCTAATGGACAGGTGGTGAGGATGGGGAAATTTGAATTGTTCCGATATTTTAATGACGTTTACTGGCGTGATGTCAATGAAAGAATAGTTATGAAAGGAAAAGCCCTCAACGAATTGGGTCAACAAATATCTTATACAAATATATGGAACCCGGGTGACGGCAAAAACCCAGTCTGGCATTGTGCTTTTCAGTACGATAAGGATAATGAAAAGAACCCTGCAAGCGAATTGGTTAACTTTGTTATGCTCCCGTACGGCACTAAGGGAAGAAGCATGCCCACCGTAATACCTAACGATTTGCCGTATTTTTCTCAATTTGAAGGCGTGGTAATATGGAAAGAAGGTGTTAGCAAACAAGGTTACTCCAACAAGGATGATATTTGGATAAACACTTTAAATGGAAGGATGATAAACCGCTCGTTTTATTGCTACTATTATGAACCCGGACTTCTGCCATTGAATGATGATGGAACCGTGGATGGAATTTATAAAATTTATGTATGGAAAGACACAAAAGAGTATTGGGCATACATTTTTTGCGGGAAACATGCAGCAGTTAGAGGTGGTAAACCAGGTAAATCATTTGTTGACCAGGTGGAAAGTTTTAAGAAAAATTATAACTTCTCTGACTATTGGTATTTTAGCAGAGAACTGGATTTCCACAAAGATGTTGTAAATAATTATGCTGCGTTTCTTAAAAATCTTGAAAGTCTCGAGAAAAACGAAATGGGTATTGTTGGAAAAACTCTGCTAAAAATACATATACCTATTGTTACTGAGAATGAAAAAAATCCAAAAAAATCAAAAACAGACAGCCATTACCTTTTATTAAATACTAAAAACAGAGGGGTGTTGTATCCTGAAAAAATAAACTTTGCATGGCGTTTTGAAACAACTGACGACTATCAGGATAATATTTTAGTAAAAATAAAATCAGTGATAATAATTATCGGGGGTGATGATATACCCATACTTGATTTTGAAGATTTCTTAAAATCAACAAAATATACAGCATCCGAGATAAGGCAAGCCAACAAATCATACAAATATTATCTCGAAGACAACATCGTTGAAGATACGACTGTTAATCTGAACATCGTATTTAACAACAGCATATATAATTTAGGAAACTCAGATGAAACCAGTAAACTAATTCAGATGATTCGGGAAGACCTTGCTACAGTTCGCTATCAGATACCTAAAGTCGAACATAACCTTGAAGAATGGCAGGATAAGAATTACGATAAAATAAATGAACTGAAATACACCATAAAAAAACTGGAAAACAGCAAAAAAACAAAAAAAGATATATATAAGAAAACTAAAAAAGAATATGAGAAATACAAGTTGGCAGAAGATAAAAAAATATTCCAGTTTGAAAAATTAGTTGCAAAAGAAGAGATGTTGTCAGAGTTATTAAAAACCTGCAATGAGCGACTAGAAACGAACCTTGATAATGACCTTAAAATAATAATATCAAGAATTAGTTTTCTGGAAGGGGAAAAGAAAAAGTATGAAATACAACTCAATCAACTGAAAGTCGAGAAAAAAACAGGTACAGAACATTATCTTCAGGTGCAAACTTCTATAAATAACAAAAAAGAAGAACTTTCAGAGGCTCAGGACAAAAAAGAATATATCAAGCGCTTAATTCAAGGCCATAAAAGAGCACAGGCAGAGGATAGATAGTTATGCGATTTTTTTTCAGAAATTATTACTTTACTTTTCTGCGTTTGTGGACAAATCTTATTGAATTTTCAATAATAAAAATGGAAATTATTGCAACAATAACATAAAAAATTAATGGATTTTGTATTTGTATAGGAATTTTCATATAGTCCATATGGGTAAAAGCACTCTGAAGCCAAACCGGAAATTGAAATAGTAGTCCATCACCGGATATAAAAGCAAAAACTATTGCCGGTATCATTAATGCAGACATTATAAGAGCATAAACTAAAAATACCCTTCGACTTTTTTTCTTGTGCAAAGCTATTTTTCGGTGAAGCTCTATAGCGTACATCACATTGCTTTTAAGTGTGGTTGGCGCTTTTATAACATTATTGTTTTGCATCAGGGCATTCAGAGAACGGTATGATTTAAGCAAATGCCTGCAGGCCTCACACTCCTCAAGGTGCATTCCTGCAGCGGCAAGCTCTGTGCCTGAGAGCAGATTGTCAGCATATGCAATTATGATATTCTCATCCAGGTGTTTCATAATATGGTATATAAATTTTCTTTGAGTTCATTTTGTAAAACTTCCGCCATCTTTTTCCTTGCTCTGAACAGTTTCACCTTGGTATTGGAAATGCTCAGGTTAAAAACAGCAGCAATATCTTCTACGGATTGCCCTTCCATATAAAACAAGCTTACCATGGCCGTTTCATCTTCAGGGAGGGAGTTGATGGCTTTTTCAACATAATAAGTGCGATCTTTTTTTCGTTGCATATCATTATCAACTTCCACAGCTTCCCTGATTTCGTCAATGTTTTGAAAATCATATTTCTTTCTTCTTACTTTTGTCATAGCCAAATGTAATACTATTTTATAAAACCATGTGCTGAATTTCGACTCTCCTTTAAAACCCGATAACGATTTAAAAGCCTTGACAAACGCATCCTGTGTAACTTCCTCGGCATCTTCATCATTTTTTGTTATCCTGACTGCCAAGGTGTAAGCAAAATGCTGATATTTATCCACCAGCAGCCTGAAGGCCTCTGTCTTTCCTCTTCGGCAATCGTTTATCCAGTTTTGCTCTTCCTGATTCATAGCATTATAGAATAGACGACAAGACTATAATTATGGTTACAATGTTTTTTTATAATATTACAAAAAATTTTTTAAATAAAAAAATACATAATTTCATCATACAATTTTTCAGTTTGTGATATTTTTTTGTAACCGGACAGATGTTGATGTCGTCATACGAATAAACAATTAAAAATTAAACATCATGGAAACACTTTTTGGAGTTTTAGTCCCAATTACACTTTTTGCAGGAATTTTCCTCACCATTGTCTTTCTTCGCAAATACGAAAATGAAGAACGCATGGCTATGATAGAAAAGGGTATGGAACCCAACACCCGCAGAAAAACCAATGGTTTCGGCACTCTACGTTTTTCGCTGCTGAGTATCGGCATCGGACTAGGTATTATTGTCGGACTCATCATCATGCAGTTTGTTCCAGAGCCTGCTGTACACGAAGCCGTTAAAATTGTGGAAGAAGGTTCCACAGAAGTTAGCATTCACGGTGGCGGCGGCATTGCCGGCGCTGTTTACAGCGGAACAATCTTTCTTTTCGGCGGTGCAGGGCTGCTGCTTGCGTATCTGATTTATCATAAAAGAAAAGAAAGGGAAAAGGAAAAATAAAGAGTAATAGATAAATGTAAAAAAGCCGGACAATAAGTTCCGGCTTTTTTCATTAAAAGCACCGTAGGCGCGAAACTATGGGAACATAACATTTCAACCAATCAGTCTAAGGAATTTAAAATTCAGTTAATGGACAATTTAAAAAGTTTGTGTAAAAAATCGGGCAATGAAAATTGAAAATTGAACATAAAACACACTTGAGTTATCAAACATCCGCTGTTAATAATTAAGCTTTACATACAGTTAATCACGGCTTATTATAGCATATTTTCGCTTTTAAATCTTATTTTAAACGTAAACTCGTAATTTTCAACAGGATAGATAAACAAAACATCATATATTATGCGTAAAAAAATTATGTTCTTCCTCTTGTGTTGTGCAATGATTACCGGTAATGCGGCCCTGTACGCACAAAAGACATCTTTTTATCAAAGCCCGCTTATTACTTACCGCGATGCTATTGAATTATTTAATAAAGAAAAATTCGGAGCTGCACAGGAGAAATTTAAACAACTGCTCGGAATAAAATATTACCCTACCGAGATGCGAGCCAATGCCGCATATTACAATGCCATCTGCGGGCTGAAACTTTTCAATGCCGATGCCGAAAACCTTGCTATGGCTTTTATCAAAGCATATCCCGAGAATCCAAAAACCAACATCACTTATTTCCAACTGGCCGACTATTATTTTAAAAGCAAAAAATATGACGAAGCCCTGAAAGCTTACGAAAAAACCAACTCCGAGCAGCTTAGCGCCGAAAACCTTGCTGAATATAAATTTAAATCGGGCTATTGCTATTTCACACAACAGGATTATGACAAAGCCAAAAAAGCTTTCTTTGACATCATTGATAAGGAATCAAAATATTATGCCCCGGCCAACTATTATTTCGCCCACATCGCTTACACGGAAAAAAATTACGAAACTGCACTGAAATCCTTCCGCAAATTGCAAGCCGACGAAGCATACAGCAAAATCGCCCCTTTCTATATGATACAGATTTATTATTACCAGCAGAAGTATGACGAAGTTACTGCTCTTGCCCCTGCCCTGCTTGCCGATTCCAACAACCGGAGGTATCCCGAAATTTCACGCATAGCCGCCGAAGCATATTACCAGACAGAACGCTACAGTGAAGCTATCCCCTATCTTGAGAATTACCTGCAACGAAATACAACCCCCATGTCGCTACAGGATTATTACATGGCAGGTTTCACCTATTTTAAAACCGGCAATTATAACCAGGCTATTGATAATTTTAAAAAAATCAGCACCGCCGAAAACGACTCCCTGACTCAACTCACCTGTTACCACCTCGCTGAATGTTACCTTGCAACCGAACAGAAACAATTTGCCATAAATATGTTTTCGGCAGCTTATAAAATGGATTTCGACAAAGATGTACAGGAAAACGCCATGTTCAGCTATGCCAAGCTTTCCTACGAAACAGGGTACAACCCTTATAACGAATCCATTAATGTATTCAATGAGTATATTGATAAATACCCCAATTCCTCCAACCTTGATGAAGCTTACGAATACCTTTCAAATATTTACCTTTCGACAAAAAATTATAATTATGCTCTTGCCTCACTTGAAAAAATCAAAAAACGTGACTTAAAACTCAATACGGCTTACCAGAAAATAGCTTATCTGCGAGGCATTGAACTTTTCAATAATTCTGATTTCGGTCAGAGTATTGCACTGTTTAACAAATCTCTTAAGTATCCTGTGAACCAGAATCTTGAAATTCAATCTTACTTCTGGTCGGCAGAAGCATATTACCGTATGGAAAAATACGATTCTGCACTGATAAATTATCAGCTGCTGCAAAGCATACCGGGAGCATACGGCAACGAAGCTTACCTGAATTCATATTATGGGATGGGGTATTCTAATTTTAAAAACGCGATTACACATCCAGCCTTACCAATTTCAGAAAGTATGCCACCGAAGCAAAAAACGCTCCTCAAAAAACATTAAACGACACATACAACCGCTTAGGTGACGTCTATTTTATGAATCGGGATTTTGCCAGTGCCATAGAAAATTATAACAAAGGGATTGGAATAAAACTGGTTGACGCTGATTATGCCATGTACCAGAAAGCCCTTGCAGAAGGTGCTTTGGCAAAACTTGAAACAAAAGCAGCCTCATTGATTAGCATGATTGAAAACTACCCGAAATCGAACTACCGCGCTGCAGCTATTTTTGAGCTTGCTAATACTTATCAAAACATGAACAACAGCAACAAGGCCATTGATTATTACGATATGCTTTCACGCGAATACCCTAATTCGGGGTATGTAAGCCAATCCTTACTAAAAAAAGGAATGATTTATTACAACTCGGAAAAAGACGAACAAGCATTACAAGTTCTGAAAAAAGTTATCAGTGATTTCCCTGGGACACCGGAATCAAAAGAGGCGCTGGTCAGCATACGCAACATTTATGTTGACAAAGACCAGGTGGAAGATTTTTTTGTATATGTTAAAGGGTTGCCATTTAACAATGTTTCAGACTCAGAGCAGGATTCCATAACTTATATAGCTGTAATTAATCGCTACATGAAAAATGATTGCGTCAATGCTTCCAAAGGATTTAAAGATTATATAGAAAAATTTCCCAACGGAGCATATCTTATTGATGCACATTTTTATCTTGCAGAATGCCAGTACCGTTCAGGGGAAAGCAATGAAGCGCTCGAAAACTACAATTATGTTACGGCAAAACCCCGCACAAAATTTCTGGAAAAATCTTTACTTCATGCTGCTGAGATTAATTTCAGTAATAAAAAATATGAGGCGGCTCTCAGTAATTATATTGAACTCGAGAAATATGCTGAATACAAAGAGAACATCACGCTGGCTATGGCTGGGCAAATGCGCTGCAACTACCTGCTTGAATTATATGGCTCGGCCATAGAAGCGGCACAAAGGCTTCAAAACACCGATAAACTGACAAATGAAATGGAAGTTGAATCACACATGATAATTGGAAAGTCTGCAATGACCATGAATAATTATTCTCTGGCTCATGCCGAATTTAATGCCGTAACAAAAATCACAAACAGTGAATCCTGTGCCGAAGCCAAATATAATATTGCCTATATTTTTTACCTTCAGGATAATACTGTGGAATCGGAAAAAGCAGCTTTTGACCTGATAAACCAGGTACCCTCTTACGATTACTGGGTAGCAAAAGCTTTTATTCTTCTTGCCGACAATTATGTAAAAACCGGCAATGGGCATCAGGCAAAATATACCCTGAAAAGCATTATTGATAATTACGAAGGAGCCGACCTGGTTGCCATAGCACAAGGCAAACTTAATGAGATTCTTGAAGCAGAGAAAGCTGAGGAACAACAAAAAGCTGAAGAATTGCTGAAAGAAAATGAACTCCAGATTCCTGACATGGACATTAAATAATTTTGTAATCATGAAAAATAATATAAATTACCGCATTATGAAAACAACACGATACATCCTTGGATTTACGGCATTTTTCATATTGTTTTATCATCAACTATCCGGGCAAATAAAACCTTACGCTGAAAATGTGACGGTGATAGCTCCATATCAGCCTACCATCTCTGATGCAAATAAATTAAACACTCAACCAGTATTTACCGACACAGTGATTACCATGCCGAAACTGGAATATCCCATGCTATTCCGTAAATACAAAACTCAGTTTGCTGCGGAGCCAATTAAAGCAGCACGTGTTGGAGAACCATCCCTAACTAAACTTTATAAATTTCTTCTGAAAGCAGGGTTTGGAAGCTATACTTCCCCATATGGCGAATTTTTTGTAAACAATACATATTCCCGCTCCTATGCTGTTGGTGGACATTTGAAACATCACTCCTATTTTGGGAAAATTCAAGGATGGGCTTACCCCGGTAATAATGAAAACCTTGCAGAATTTTACGGAAAAAAGTTTTTTAAAAATACTGTGATAGGAGGCGATATTTCTTATAAAAGAAATGTCTGGCATTATTACGGCTTCAAACCCGGCGAACTCTCCGTCCAGCCTCTTGACAGAGATTTGTATAAACAACGCTTCAACCTTATCACAGCAGGAGTTTATTTCAACAGCATGCATCACCCCGATTCCCTGAAACTTAATTATTCAACAGCGCTAAAATATTATTACCTGAACGACTTTTATAGTGTCTCAGAAAACGGCCTTGAGTTTAGTGGCGACATTCACAAAGACCTGCACTTATTTAAATTCACAAGCTCCCAGTTACTGGGGATGCAGGCCAAAATCAACTATTATTTCAATGAAGACAGCCTCCGGCAGTACAATGCCGGCATTATTTCGCTAACCCCATACATAAGAACAACTTTTAAAGGGTTCAACTTCAACCTGGGCGTTGACATCTCTGTGTCTGCCGACAGCCTGGCGTCTTTTCATTTTTATCCTATTGCCGATGTCCAGTTTAACATAGTAAAAAATATCCTGATAGTTTTTGCAGGGATAAAAGGAAATCTGGAAGAAAACACCTATCTGAGTTTTACGAACGAAAACCCATACATCAATCCTCAGATACCTTTGTCATACACCAGCCATGTGTATAATATTTTCGGCGGCATCAAAAGTGAAATAAGCCGTACCCTGAATTTCTCCGCTGCTGTATCTTACGAAAGAATAAAAAATATGCCCATGTATGTGAACGACACCAGCCTCGTTTTCAACAACAGGTTTGTAATAATTTACGATAATGCCAAACTCCTTAATGTCAAAGGAGAACTTGCTTATCAAAAAGATGAAAAGTTTAAACTTCTCGTTGGAGGCAACTTCTATAATTACATCATGGATAACGAGGACCGGGCATGGCATAAGCCCATTTTTGATGCTTACGCAGATTTTTGCTATAACATCCGTGATAAGTTTATTATTCAGGCAGGAATTACGGGACGTTCAAATGTATATGCCAAAACATTTGCCGGAAGAAACCCCGTGAAGAAAAAACTCAGCGGGTATGCCGACTTAAATTTAGGTTTTGAATACCGGTATTCGAAAATATTATCAGCCTGGATAAACTTTAATAATGTCACCAACATGTCGAAAAAAATAAAATATTATCAGTGGAATAACTATCCACTTTATGGCTTTAATCTCATGGCAGGCATTTCATATGCATTTTGAAACAAATAGTAAAAAAACTAATCTCATTGCATATAAATATTTTAATTTGTAAATGTATGAAAATTAGTTATTACTAAAGCCCGCGGACGTGAAAAGAAGCAATACATATGTCTAACCTTATTTTCTTTACGTTGTTTTAATCTATTTTTTGTAAAGGATTCTGAAAAATCATTATTGATTTCGTAAATGGAATTTATTTGCATTATTTCAGAAAAAAAAGTAGTTTTGTTTTATTGAATTAAGCCATATGAAAAAATTACTTGCTTTTTCCAGCTTGTTATTTATACCCTTGTTACTGGCAGCACAAATGCCCGATACACTTCGGCGCGCCAGTGGTTTTTATATCAGCCCGGCGCTTACTGGCTTTTATTTTTCGGAAGAAAACACACAACCTACCCCCGGCTTTGGGCTGAATGCGGGTTACCGTTATATGAACAAATGGAAAAACGGGCTTTTTATTGAAAGCGGTATTGGCATCAGCTGGCTGACAGCTAATTATGCCGAACAAATAAGCACAGTAAACACTATGGGCAGGGATTGGACATACAGTACACTAAGAAAAGGAAACCAGCTTTATGTAAGTTGCCCTTTTCTTTTCGGGTACAGAACTACCAGAGGTAAAGTGCGTTTTCAGGGGAGCGCAGGAATTTCTTTCAACATAAAATACAGCGATTTTGAAAAAGTTACTATCAGTGGTGACTACCCTTTTGGGATTCCCGGAACAAAAAATTCCGGCGACGAACTTACTTTTGGCACCAGTTTCAGCGCTATTGTCAGGGCAGGTATCAGTGTCCCTCTTCGTGAAAGACTTTGCATTGAGTTTTTGCCGGCATTCAGATATAACTTTTTCAGCACAAAACTTGAAAGTTTAAATTTTCTGGAAAGCACCACCACCCAATTCCAAAATTGGTCAGCAGGGCTTGATATAAGCCTGATTTGGTCACTGGACAACACCAAACCCCAAACACTGGAAGAAAAAAGAAAAAATAAAGAAACTGAGCCAGATTATACCTATCAATATAACACCGAAAAAATGACTGTACAGATTAAAGATAAGAAAAAACCAAAATGGTATAACAATTATTTTTATTTCGAAGCACTTGGCAGCGGGCTCTCCTATTCATTCAATTATGAACGTACGCTATTCAGGAATGATATGGTTGGCATACAAGCCAGAGTAGGTTACAGTTTTATTTCCAAAATATACGCTTTTCCGGTTGGATTCAATATTACTTTGGGCCATGCAACGCAAAAATTCGAGGCAGGCATTTACTCTACCTTTGAGAGCCTCTTACTCGAGGAGTTTAATGTGAATATTGTTCCTCAACTGGCTTACCGCCTTGAAACCAAAGAAAATTTCTTTTTAAGGCTGGCTGTGATGTCGCATATAGTAACTAAAACAGGAGAATGGCTGCCGGGAATTGGGATTGCTGTGGGAGGATGTTTTTGACAGTTAGCAGTTATCAGTTAACAGTTAGCAGTTTATATCGGGAAGAAGAGTTTTATGCTTAAATAAATAAACAACAGCGATATCAGAAAGAATATTATTGCCCAAAACATGGCAGGTATGCGGGTGATTTGGGCCAATATGGCAGCGTCACCGGCTGATTTAGATTTGCGAAAAGCCAATGTTATAAGTTCTACAGAAGAATACAACGCCTCAAACAGCATAATTCCGGTAATAAATGCACAAAAAATATATCTCATCATATCATCGCCGTAAAACTTCACTATCAGCACAAGCATTACAAACACTACAAGCCATATCAGCCCGAAAGTATTCCTTACAAGAAAAGTAAGGTTGAGCAAAGAAACCGTTGCAAGCGAATACAGCACCACGGAATATTGCCCTTTGCTGATAAAATAAAACATCAGCCAGGCAAAAGCCGAACCAACGGGATAGCCGGCAAAGGCTACCATAAAAAATCTGAATTTCCCCTTTGTTTTTGTTGTTGCTGTACCTGCACGGTTGCTGAATAACTCCACTTCATAAACTTCTCCCCTCATCAGTAATGCCATCAGGGCATGACCGCTCTCGTGTATCAGGGTGTTGACCACCCTCAGGTATTTTCCCAGATAAGGAATGCGGTTAAAGAGCAATACAACCAACGGCAGGGCATATAAGATATATTCTTTTTTCAAGCCGAATGTTTTGGCAAAGGAAATGAATATTTGCTTTTTATCTATGCTTTTTCCTGAAAAAATTTAAGTACACAGAAATTGCAAATGATACAAAAAAGATAATTAAAGTTATGACTTCTGCCAGGGTTTCGCCGGTGTCAATTCCACTGATACGCAAAATAACATACCGGATATAAGAATAAGGTAAGTTTGTGTTCCCAAGTTTCTCAAGCACTTGCCAGTGCCATTCGGTGAGCGGACAGAAACCTATGCCATAAAATATACCCAGCAAAAACCAGGAGAAAGCAGTAAGAGATAGTGTTATGAAATTAGCCAGGCGTGTTTTTTCCCATACCCAGCCGAAAATATTGAAAAGTGTAAAAACCGTATGAAATATCAGAAAAAAATAATCGAGAAAATGATACCAGAACATTAAAATAGAATTTACTATGTGAAATTAATACAAAATAATGATATATTTAGAAAAATAACTTTCAAAATACTTTAAACCACTTATCTGCGTTAAAATATTTTCTTAACAAAAGTGTTAATAACTTCCTTAAATAAATGTGTAAATTTTTAACCATTTTTTGGGAAAAAGATCGTATCTTTGTTTAGTTTAGAACTTTATATAAGTAATTGATTATGAGCGAAAAAGAAAAAGTGAACGGCACTAATAATGCTATTGAAAACACAAATTATGACGCTGACAGCATAAAAGTGCTTGAAGGGCTTGAGGCTGTAAGGAAACGCCCTGCCATGTATATTGGCGACACCGGAACAAGGGGTTTGCACCACCTTGTGGTAGAAGTTGTTGATAACTCCATTGACGAAGCACTTGCCGGTTATTGTAATAATATTGAGGTAAAAATCAACCCGGATAATTCCATCACCGTGGAAGATAATGGCCGCGGTATTCCCACAGGTATGCACGAACAGGAACAACGTTCCGCCCTGGAAGTTGTCATGACAGTTTTGCATGCGGGGGGAAAATTTGATAAAAACTCCTACAAAGTCTCCGGAGGGCTTCATGGCGTGGGTGTATCATGCGTCAATGCTCTTTCGTCAGAAATGAAAGTTACGGTTTATCGCGAAGGGAAAATATTTGAACAGGAATATAGTTGCGGGAACCCTATTTACCCTGTGCGGGTAGCAGGCGAATCGGATAAAACAGGTACCAGTATCACATTTAAACCTGACAAATCTATTTTTTATATCACAGAATATAATTATGAGTTGTTGTCATCACGCCTTCGTGAACTGGCATACCTGAATAAAAAAGTAAAACTTGTGCTTACTGATTTGCGCGAACACGAAGAAAACGGCAACGGAAAACATCACGATGAGTTTTACTCTGAAAACGGGCTAAAAGACTTTATTGAATACCTCGATGCTACCCGTGAAAAACTCATGCCCGACCCTATTTGCATTGATGGCGAAAAAAATGACATCCCCATTGATATTGCTATGCAATACAATTCATCCTTTGCCGAAAATATACATTCATACGTTAATAATATAAACACCCATGAAGGCGGTACTCACCTTGCTGGTTTCAGAAGGGCGCTTACAAGAACGTTGAAAACTTATGCCGAGAAGACAGGCATGTTGGCAAAACTGAAATTCGATATCAACGGCGACGATTTCCGCGAAGGGCTCACGGCTATTATTTCAGTTAATGTTCTGGAGCCTCAGTTCGAAGGGCAGACGAAAACCAAACTTGGTAACAACGAAGTGATGGGGGCAGTGGACCAACTTGTCAGCGAATTGCTGACATATTATCTGGAAGAACACCCGAAAGAAGCCCGCACTATTGTCAATAAAGTGATTTTGGCTGCAACTGCGCGCCATGCAGCACGTAAAGCCCGGGAGTTGGTACAACGAAAAAATGTCCTTTCCGGCTCAGGGTTACCCGGCAAACTTGCAGATTGCAGCGAAAAAGACTCTGCCCTGTGTGAAATTTTTCTTGTAGAGGGCGACTCCGCAGGAGGCACCGCCAAACAGGGCCGTGACAGAAAAACACAAGCCATACTGCCGCTTAGGGGAAAAATACTCAATGTAGAAAAGGCCATGCCTTACAAAATATTTGAATCAGAAGAAATAAAAAATATCTTTACAGCTCTGGGAATCACAATAGGAACGGCAGAAGACAGCAAAGAACTCAACCTTGACAAGCTTCGTTATCATAAAATCGTCATCATGACAGATGCTGACGTGGACGGAAGCCATATCGCCACCCTGATACTCACTTTCTTCTTCCGTTATATGAAAGAATTGATTGAACGAGGCCATGTTTACATTGCTACTCCCCCGCTATACCTGATAAAAAAAGGCAACGAGCAACACTACTGCTGGACAGAAGAACAGCGTGAACAAGTTGTGGCTGAGTTTTCTAAAACAGGAAAAGAATCCAGCATCCACATACAACGATACAAAGGTTTGGGAGAAATGAACTCAGAACAGCTTTGGGAAACCACCATGAACCCTGAAAAACGTATGCTCAGGCAGGTAAACATTGTGAATGGCACAGAAGCCGACCGGATTTTCAGTATGTTGATGGGCGATGAAGTACCCCCGAGAAGAGAATTTATAGAAAAAAATGCAAAATACGCAAGAATTGATGTTTAATCTCTTGCACATTTTTCACCACATAGACACATAAGGGCACATAGAAATATTAAGAAAGCATGAACATTGTTGTTACCGGCGCTGGAAAAGGAATAGGACTTGAGCTGTGTAAAAAATTCCTTCAGCAGGAGAGCAATAAGGTTATTGCAATATCAAGAAATATTGAAAACCTTAAAGAACTTCAGGAAAAATATATAAACTTATGCCCAGTTTCTTTTGACCTCACAAATGAAGTGTACACTCCTATTATTGAAAAACTCAGCTTCTTTGAAGAGAAAAAAACAGATATTCTTATAAATAACGCGGGTTTGCTGATAAAAAAACCCTTTGATAAATTGAGCAGGGCAGATAACAACAAGATGTTTGCTGTGAATTTTCATGCCCCTTTCCAAATGATACAAACCCTCCTACCCTTTATTTCTGATAATGCACATATAGTAAACATCAGCAGCATGGGTGGTTTTCAGGGGAGTGAAAAGTTCCAGGGATTGACGGGCTACAGCGCCTCCAAAGCAGCCCTGGCCATACTGACAGAATGCCTTGCTGCCGAGCTAAAAGAAAAAAAAATCAGCATTAACTGCCTATGTCTTGGTTCGGTAAAGACAGAGATGCTCCAGAAAGCCTTTCCCGGATATAATGCGGCTGTAAATGCGACACAGATGGCAGATTTTATTGCTGATTTTGCATGCAAAGCTCATCGCCATATGAACGGTAAAATTATTCCCGTATCGCTGAGTACTCCATAATTTTTTCAACTAAAACATACAATTTTTTATTTTTGGCATCGTTCATTTTTTGTAATTAAAAAATTGCAGCCATGAAAACAATAATATTTTCATTCTTGCTGACAGCATTCCTGTCTTTTGGTGTTTTGGCACAATCAAAATCTACCATTACCATCAAAACCATAACCATACAAAACGGCGATACGGTGATAACCCAGCGTTCTTACGACAGCGAAGGAGATAACAATATTTTCTTCAGTGATACCGCTTTTAACAATCAGGATGTGTTTTTATTTTTCAATAAAGATTATGACCTTGATACAAATTTTAGTGAACGCTTTGAAGAAATCTTTACACGGGAAATGAAGGATTTTTTTAAAGATTTAAATATGGATAATGATGATTTTTTTGACAAGAAATTCGACATATTTGACCGTACCTTCCCGCTGGATATGAATATAGACAGCCTTTTCCCCGATGAAGTTTACAGAATGCCCGACGCGACAGAGAAAGAGTACGAACAGCTAAAACCCCGTATAGAACGGCAACAACAGGACAATCAGGCGCACCGCATTGTTTCTGAAATCATCATCTCATCTTCACTGCCTAATGTGAGCAACTTCGGCACAGACGAATTTTCTGACGACAGCCAATTGAAAGTGTATTTTCAGCTTGATGAAAAAAAATCAACGCTTTTAACTGTTGACAACGATAATCACAAAAGTATTTATAAGGAAAAAATACCAAAATCAAAAGGCCTGTACACCCGCCTGTTTGATTTCAGTAGCTACAAGCCGGGCATATATTATTTAAGCGTAAAACAAGGCAAAAAACAATCGGTGAGCAAGGTATCTATAAATAAATAGGTAGTGCTGACGTATTTATTTTTTTAATACTTTTGCATCATGAGTCTTTAGCTCAGCTGGTTTAGAGCGCTTGCTTGACAGGCAAGAGGTCAGCAGTTCGATCCTGCTAAGACTCACCAACAATAACAAGGGTTTCAGAGGTTCTGAAATCCTTTTTTTGTTTAGTGTCAAGAAAAAGGCCAATAATTACGAAAATAAACACAAAATCCCATTTATTAAAAGCAAAATCTTTCTAATACAAAGAATATAAAAAAATCAGATAAAAGATAGCAAAATAATCCAAGCAGACTATGAACCTGGATAATTTATGTTATAATGTGTCTTTAGCACAAAACCCTGATAGCGCCTGGAACAACCTTTATAGTAACAGGCGAAAAGCCGATAAATTCCCCGTCAATTTCTATTGGCGTTTTACCTGATAAAGCATCCACATGAGTCTCGATTGCAGTTTTATAATGCAGATCAGGTAAATTTATTTTCACGCATTTGCGCGCTTTGTTCAGGTTCCTGAGGTAATCAAACAAGGAAATATTTCCCAGCACCACTAAGGAGAATATTCCGTCATCAAGTTCTGCATCGGGTGCAATTCCCAGTCCGTTTCCGTAAAACTTTCCATTTGCCACCACCACGTCAATAACGTTTCCCTCGTATTCGAAGTTTTCTGTCTTAACCCTCACCAGATGTTTTTTATAGGTCATAAAGGTGCTCAGTATGGCCCGCTGGTAATTGAACATGGCTCCCATCCATTTGGCATAAGCGCTCTGCTTCTGCACAACCACAGCGCCGATGCCAATATCAGCAATGTTGATAAAATAACGGTGCTGCATCTCTCCTGAAATTGACAAGTAGTTTACCATGCCCATATCTATGAGTTTGTTCTTATCTTCCTCAATCGCTTTTATAAGTTTTTCGACAGTATCCGGTGCATTTGCTGCGCGCACAAAATCATTGCCTGATCCCATGGGTAGCACACCCAGTCTGACGTTAGACCATTCTTCTTCGCTTAAATTCTGGCGTACCTTCATCATGCCATTGGTAACCTCGTTAAGGCAGCCATCACCACCGATGCAAATTATACTGGTAAATCCTTCGTTTAAAGCCTGCTCTGCAAGCTGAACAGCATTCCCGCCATAGGCTGTAATAAATTTTTTCATCTTATGTGCATGACCAAGATGTCGTTCAAAGTTCAGAAAGATCTTGTCCGCGTTTTTTTTTCTACCGTCAATAATAAAAGCAATAGGCCCCATAATAATCTTAGTATAAAATAAAAATACAGTTGGTATAATGGTTTTACACTGTCATTTAGTCAGCTGCAGCATTCCTTTATCCGTTAAAAATTGAAAAAACATTAGCTTGTATCGGTGGCTTTTAAGTTCTCGTATCCAACGATTTTTATAAAAAAATAAATTTTTTTTCAATTTAAACAAGGTATGTTGGTCGACTATGTTGATCAGATGTTGCAATAATACAAAATAATTTGACAGAAAAAGAAAACAAAGAATTGATTATGGTATAAATCATTTTTCCTTTCTTGCCTGATATAAAAGAAAAACTGGTCAGTTAACAAAGGTATGCCTTAGCGACTATTGTGCTATTGATGTCCTCTCAGTCAATCTGATGGTTAGCAGAAATGGAAGATCAGCAGTTCTTACGATAGCCATCGGAACTGCTAAGGCTCACTGCAAACTTCGCCCAAGTGGTTTTTTAAAAAGGCATTTGACCTTCAAAAGATATTTGTATTGTACTTTTTGTCTTGACACAAAAAGTACCAAAAAGTCAAGAAAATATATCGCGAACCCTGCCTTGCCGGTAGGCAGGCTTCACACGGGCCACTCCCTGACACCGGCATGTTTTCGGGCCAACACTCTTTGTTTCTGCGAAACAATTCGGTTTTCTTAAGGATATATTTAAGATCAACAGGATTATTATAAAAAACAACAGGCAAATAAACCAAAGGTGTAAACGGAATCTGACAAAATTACGACAAGGGGTTCAGAGTTTCTTTGAAACCTTTTTTATTTGTGGTTTACAGAAAAGAATACACTTTGTATTTTTTGGTGGTTTGGTGCGACCCAGCATGGTCCCTTTGTGGATTAAAGGGAAAGCCAGCAGCTTCATGATAATCTATCCTAAATGCTGCGTCAAACAAAAAAAAACTTTCAGAGTAATTTGATTTTTTTAAGAACATAACTATTTTTAAAATTAATGCAAATTATTTATATTTGATAAAATTTTTTAATTTATTGTTATGGAAAATACAAATGCACTACAAAAGTTTACCAACCTATATCAATAAAGCGCTTAAAATTTCTACTATTGTAGATGAAAGGAATATTTACATTGGTTCAATGAAATGCTTATAAAGCGCTTGAAATTATGCCGGAATTTATAATAATTCAAACAGTATGCTTGCTTAAATTATTATTAAAAATGTTCAACTCCTCCGGAGTCGCCATTGTTTTTGTGTTATCTTTTTATAAATATTCGATGCCTCCGGCATCGGGCAAAATAGGTTCGTTTTGGTATTCCTCAAACCCTGATCCAGCTTTAGAAAAAAATCTACTTCGTAATCCGGGATAAAAATTAATTTTTAATACAGCGGACAGACAGGCCGCTTTTTTTGTGAAAACTTCGCAGATAAATAAATGTATCCGCATCGCTCAGGAAGCGGCTCCATGCTTTACCGGAACCGTGTGGTGTTGAGCTCCACCAATACCCGTTTCTTCCCATATAAACAAATTGACTGATGTTGAACCGAATGCCGCCCGGCAATGCAGAAAAACCGCTGCTGTTTGTTGCACCGCCAACAGCATTCCATCCTGCGACTGCCTTCATTTTAATGCCTCCAACAACACTGCCACCCACATAGTTCTCAAGAGTTTTCCATTCTTCGTTTGTCGGGACATGCCAGCCCGCAGGGCATACATTACGTGAGTCAGTTATAGTGAACCCATTGTATAATTTACCATATTGGTCTCCATACGAATAGGCATTATTGTAAAAGCACCAGGCGGCTTTGCCTTCTTTAGCTGCCTTTTTCCAGTCTGCATCGGTTTCGGCAAGAGGTATGGGGTCTCCATTGCTGAATTTTTCAGCGCTAAGGTTTTCGGCCATCCAGATTTGGGTGCCAATCTTAACGGTTTTATAGGTTTTGTTATTAATGGGGTCGGTGAAAGAACCGAACTCCTGCGCATGGGAAACAATACACATAAATGAAAAAAGATTGGAAATACTTATAATACCAATCATCAAAAAAATGCTTCTTTTCATGTTTTAATATTTTGCATTGTAAAATTAAAATATTTTTCTTAGTTAATATTGCGTAATGGTGTTTAACAGATAAAAAATGAAAAATAATGGAAGGAGTCAGTAACTTTATTAAATATAATTGTAGAGCACTCGCAGAGCATTTCTCGACTGTTTTTCCTTCTTCAAGCCCTGTATATTTTTTTCTTTCTACCTTTGAGGGCAAAAATATGTACAGAAGATAATTGCAGTGTATGGAAAACATGAAAGCAGCAGATGATAAGCCAAGCGGAGAGCAACCGAACAAGGAGAATATAACAAACAAGCGTTTTGTGCGGGCTTTGTTAGTTGTTGCAGGCAGCTTTTTTACCGGGCTGGGGATACTCGGTATATTTTTACCTTTATTGCCCACCACGCCTTTTCTTCTGCTGGCAGCAGCCTGCTATGCCAGAAGCTCAGAAAAATTTTATCACCGGCTTTTAAACAACAAGTGGTTTGGCATATACATAAAAAATTACCGTGAGGGCAAAGGCATCCCGTTAAAAGTTAAAATTTCTGCTATTTCGTTGTTGTGGCTCACCATAGTGCTTTCCGCCATTTTCGCCACCGACAACCTTTTTATAAGAATCATACTGCTCGTTATCGCCACCGGCGTTACCTTGCACATTGCATTTATACGCAATAAAAAATCCTGACATTTTTTAAAAAATTTTACTTAAGATTTTTATTTTGCTTAGTGGCACTTAGTGCCCTGGTGTCTTAGTGGATATAAAAGTATAAAAACAAGATATATTTGGTTCGCATGACTACCACTAAGGCACTAAGAACACTCAGAAACACTTAGAAAAAAGAAAATTGTTTTAACAAAGGCAAGATATAATTATGAAAAAAAATAGGTAACTTATAAGCACTATTAGAATGCTAAAAAACTAAATATTACTTTTCAAACGCCTTACACACTGAAAAAACCTATCAGCCAGATGGCAATAATCACAACGCCAAGAGCTCCATTAATAATATAAGGTTTTTGTGCGGAAATATTTGTATAGTTTTTCACAAGTGGTTTCAAAGCAAGGACAGTTAGAAACGAAAACAAAGCGGAAGCTACTGCTGTCAAAGGCCCTTTTATAAATATGTATTGAGTGAAAAACTTTGCATTAAACCAGTATTCATCCAGCATCACATACCTCATCATCAGCGCAAAAACCGGAAAAACGAGCAATGCCGTGAGTGCAGGAACTAAGAAAAATATGATTTTTTTTTCAGTATCTTTCTTTATCATCAGAGAGGCAAACAATTCGAAGCCAATACCCAGCATTATCAGCGCTTCGGGCCTGCAGCCACAGACACCCACATCATTTAATTTGAACAACACTGCTACTCCCGCAACCAATAGTGTTGTTCCTTTGGCACGAAATAAATAGCGTGCCGCAGCAAACAATACCAAGGTGATGGTGCTTAAAATAACAGATTTATTAGGGATGTGCATGCTCCCCAGCACAGTTTCGTTCAGGCCTGCTAATGTCCCAAACATGATAAGCCATAAAAAATCTTTTCTTAATCTCATGATAAGGCTATGTATATAATTTTTTAGTTATTCAAAATTAGATTATTTTTTGCATCAAAGCATTTTTTATTAAAAAAAAATAAGTAGGTTTGCTGTACTAAATATGAAATTATGAAAAAAGGAATTGAACATTACAAAGATGCCGCTAAACGCTCGGCACAATGGCATGCAGAGTATTTAAGCAGGATGAAAAAATGCCGTTTTGATACTATCGCTGTCCACGGCGTATATTCCATGCAGGAAGCGCTTGATTTTAATCAGGGCTCCATCATTGAACCTATTTATATGTCATCGTCACAGGCTTATCGCGATGCTGACGAAATGGAAGCTGCTTTGGGTTACATGGTCCCAACGTGGTGCTATTCAAGAATAGGAAACCCAAGCATGTATTATTTTGAAGGTGTGATGGCTTTGCTTGAAGGATACGGCATGGAAACCGGAACATCATGCTGTGCCACTTCTTCAGGAATGTCTGCCATTGCCAGCGCCACGGAGCCTTTTTTGGCAGTTGACCCTAAAAATCCCAATCAGAAAATGAATTTTGTTGCAACCTGCCAGGTTTACGGAGGCACGTTTCAGCAGTTCGCTATCCGCAAAGACCAGGAACGCAACATCGAATGGCGCAAGATTATCAACTCGAACGATATTGATGAGTGGGCTTCCAAGATAGACGAAAATACACGTTTCTTATACGGAGAGATGCCAAGCAACCCTTCACAGGCCTTCTTCGACTTAAAGAAAGTGATAGAACTTGGCCACTCGCATGGCATACCTGTCATTATCGACAACACGGTTGCCACTCCTGCCCTATTGCGCCCACTGACACTTGGCGCCGATGTTGTTATACAATCGGCTACCAAAACGCTTACATCCAGCGGTTTCGGCATTTCCGGCGCTGTCATCGCACGCAACAACCTTATTTCACGTTATGGCACAGAAGAGATGAAAGCCTGCTTCGGCGGTTATCTCAAGCAACTGCCAAACCGCGATATGGGGCCAAACCTTTCGCCAATGAATTGCATTCTCAGTCTTAATGATATGAGGACACTGCGTTCAAAGGTTGATATGTTAAGCCGCAGCACCATGAAAGTCGCCAAGTTTCTTGAATCACACAAACACATTCAGCAGGTTGATTATTTAGGTCTCGAATCTCATCCGTTGCATAAGCTGGCCTCTGAGTACCTCTGGCTGGTTGATGCAGAATATGACGAGATGTACGGAAAGCCCGTGAACCGTTATGGGCACCTGATGTCGTTCCATGTGAAAGGCGATGCTCAGAAGACACGCGATGTGTTTGATGCTTTCCAGAGAATATGGCGTGCTACGGATTTGGGTCGCATTAAATCAGTAGCAACTATTCCGGCAATTTCAACTCATTCACAACAAGGCGAAGAGGGAAGAAAAATTGCCGGTATTCCTTCGAACCTGATTCGCCTATGCGTTGGAGGAGAACATCCCGACGACGTGATCGCTGACCTTGACCAGGCACTGGCTGTGCTGGATGGCAAAAAAGTTTTCTTCTCAGCACCGGAATATTCTGCCGGAGGTGCGTCTTCCGCAACATTAAAATAAATCAATTTATATTATTAAATTAAAATTTTTATGAAACATAAAATTGCTCTTATAGGCTTCGGTACCGTTGGACAGGGTATCAGCGAAATTCTCCTAAACAAAAAGAAATATCTGAAGGATAATTACAAGTTCGATTACGACATTGTGGCTGTGGCCGACTTTGCTTACGGCAACTGCTACAACCCGAAAGGCCTTGACATACCCTATATGCTGAAAACTGCCAAAGCAAAGAAAAAATTCACGAAAGACCTCTACAAGAAAGACACACTTTCACTGATAAAGAACTGCAATGCCGACATTGTATGTGAACTCACATACACCGACCTGAAAACCGGTGGCCCGGCTATTGAACATGTTAAAACAGCGCTAAGTTCAAAGAAAAATGTTGTTACAAGTAACAAAGGCCCTGCAGCCCTGAAATTTCAGGAATTCGACAAACTAGCCAAAAAGAACGGTGTAAAATTCATGATAGAAGGCACTGTGGTGGCAGGCACACCCATAATCAACCTGAGCAAAGGGCCGCTGGCCGGTTGTGAAATAAGCAAAATTAAAGGCATTTTGAACGGCACCACGAATTATATGTTAACTGAAATGGAGAAAGGCATGGACTATGCCTCCGTGTTGAAAGTGGCTCAGGAATTGGGTTATGCCGAAGCGGACCCGACAGGTGATGTGGAAGGTTATGACGCAAGAGGCAAAGTGTGCATTTTGGCGAATGTGGTAATGGGCGCACCATTAAAAATAAACGACATTCCGTGCAAAGGGATAACTAAAATCACCCCAAAAGATATTGAAAAAGCAAAGAAAGAAGGCAAACGCTGGAAACTTATCGGCTGTGTGGAAAAGAAAGGCAACAAGGTTGTCGGTTCCGTTAATCCTGAGATGGTAGAACTGACACACCCTCTTGCAGGAGTGATGGGAGCAAAAAACGCTTTGACCTTTACTACAGACATGCTCGGAGATGTTACCATTGTAGGCCCCGGGGCAGGAAGAATTGAAACCGGATTTTCAATTTTGACGGATATTTTAGCGATACATAGAGGTTAGAAGAATTTAAGGTTGGAAGGTTTGAAAGTTTGAAGGTTAGAAAGTTCGAAGGTTGGAAGGTTGGAAGGTTGGAAGGTTAGAAGGTTGGAAGGTTCCTGATAATTAATTGCTATAATAATGTCAAAAATTAATAGATTTGAAGATCTTGAGATATGGCAAAAAGCAAGATGTTTATGCCATGAAATATTCATTTTGTTGACTGAAACCGGACTCTGTAAAGATTATGCGTTAAAAGACCAGTTGAATGGAAGTTCCGGTTCTGTAATGGACAACATCGCAGAAGGATTTGAAAGAGGAGGCAAGAAAGAATTTATTCAGTTTCTTTATATTTCTAAAGCCTCTGCAGGTGAAGCGAGATCACAGCTTTACCGAGTATTCGACAGAAAATATATAACTGAAGAAAAATTCAACGATTTATCCTCAAGCATTCTTGAGATCAGCAAACAAATTTCAAAATTTATTGACTACCTAAAAAAAACCGAATATAAGGGGGATAAATTCAGGTAACTCCAAACTCTAAATAATAAATGAATATGCAACCATTAAGCCTCACAAATAACCTGTAACCTTAAACCTTTAATAAAAAATAAAAAATGTCCTACACACACAAATATCTGAAAATAGATTTAACAACTCAAAAAATAGAATTTGGCCAAACAGAAAAAAAACTTATCGACCAGTACATTGGCGCTAAAGGAATGGGCTTTGCTTTGCTCAACCGGTTAAATCCGAGTCCTGCTCCGTTTGATCCTGAAAATCCTCTGATATTTATCAACGGACCCTTCACCGGAACAAAAATGCAAACCAGCGCCCGCACCACGCTTGTAACACGTTCGCCACTCACAGGATGTGCACAGGATTGCCATTGTGGCGGAAGCTTTGGCCCAAGATTAAAATTTGCCGGTTACGATTACATATACATCACGGGAAAAGCTGAAAAACCTGTTTATATTTATATCTATGAAGACAAAGTCAAAATCCTTGATGCCGCTGAATTGTGGGGTAAAGGAATTTTTTATACCAATGACGAACTAAAAAAACGCCATAGCGGTATTGACCCAAGAATAGCAGCCATAGGCCCTGCCGGAGAAAGCCTCTCGAAAATATCGTGTATCGGCATTGACAAGCACCGGCAGTTTGGGCGCGGCGGCGTGGGGGCTGTGATGGGTTCCAAAAACCTTAAAGCCATAGTGGTTGACGGCAACATCCCCATAAAATATTTCGACGAAGAAAAATTCAAAGCCATTAATCTTGATGCAACGAAAAATATTTTAAACAACCCCAATGTCAAATTCCGCCGGCAAAAAGGCACTATGAAATGCATACGCAGTTGTCAGACCAACGAGATACTTCCTGTAAAAAACTGGCAGAAGGTACAATACGAAGAATTTGAAAAATTAAGCTCGGAAACCACCCGTGAAGAGCTCAACTGGGAGGATACAGGCTGCTACAATTGCTCTATACGCTGCTCCAAATGGGCACGCTGGGATGGCCACGAAATAGAAGGCCCGGAATATGAAACCACAGCTTTCCTTGGATCCTCATGTGAAATTTCTAATATCAAAGACATAGCTTTTGGCAATGAGATATGCAACGACCTTGGCCTCGACACCATCAGCGCCGGAGGAACTGTAGGATTTGCCATGGAATGTTATGAAAAAGGATTACTGGAAAACACTTTTGGGTTGCAGCTTGACTGGGGAAATGCCGAAGCCCAGCGTGAACTGTTGCATCAGATGTCGCACCGCAAAGGTCTGGGTAAAGTTTTTGCCGATGGCACCAGAGAAGCTGCGCTGAAAATTGGCAAGGGAAGCCTGGATTTTGCCATACAAATTTGTGGTATGGAGCTGTCGGGAATAAACCCTAAAGGTTCCTTAACCATGGGAGTTGCCATGGCTGTTGCTGACTTTGCAAGCCACACCCGCTTATGGATAGCAGAAACAGAGATGGGGCCGGATTTCAAAGTTGAAGATATCCTGCCTGCCGTTTTTGAAGGCATTGACACCGTGAATGTCCGCAACAGCATGGTAATTTGCGACTTTGTGCCTTTGAGCCTCGCAGTGCTTGCTGAAATTCTCAATGCAGCAACAGGAAGCAAGCACACGGCTGAAGATTTGCTTAAAATCGGCGCAAGAATAAACCATTTATCCAGAGCCTACAACCTGCGCAACGGCCGTAGCGATGCCGACGACACTTTGCCCGAACGCTTTTTCAGCGAAGAAAGCCTGGCTGGGTTTATGAAAGGCAAAAAAATGGAAAAAGATTATTTTAAAACCATCATTCATGAATATTACAAAATGCGCAAATGGGACGCAAAAGGTGCTCCCACTGCCGAGGTACTTAAAGAGTTTGAAATATAGCGTTATCCAAAACTAAATTGTTTTTTCGCAGTGTGAGACAATCGGAGATCTCAGTGTCTTGCTCAGTGTCCCTGTGGTTTAATAATCCTTTTTTACCTCAATGTACACAGTAAAAAAAGAGTTGCACAGACCATGACACAAGAAAGTCAAGAATTCAAAAATAAAACTTCTCTCAAAATATTTCATTGAGAAAACCAGCGTTCGCCGAGGCGGGTCAGCAGGATAAAAAATATGTTCCCGCAGATCTCGCAGATTACGCAGAAAGCAATCAATATTCAATTTTGGTTATTCAACTGAAGGATGGGAATTGGAAAGTATCATTAGCAGACACATATTTCCTAAAGTGGATTTCCGTCAATTTATTTATTTTGGTTTATCCAGTAAACCACCACTTTGTAATACGAAACACTGAAAGTCCTGCTGGAATCCGAAACCTGATGAAGGTCAATGCCTTGATTTTTATAACAGTAATCTGCATCTTTTTCATCATGCTCGGTAAGGATTAAAGTGGGTTTGTATGTGTTTATAGGATCTTTCCAGTTGAAATATTTATCCCATACCGGAATGGTATATGCCTTACAATCCCACGTGGATGATGCCGCCCAGGCACCTAAGGCCATTTTGCCTTTTAAATCAAAACCAGCAAGATAACTGTTGATAGCCTCCAGTTGAAAAGACCTTCTTTTATACGCACCTCCGTCTTTCTTAAGGTTATACAACCCGATAATCAAAGCAGCAAACAGAAAAACATACTTTAACTTTTTAAAATATGCCATAAGTTCAGCATATATTGAGGCAACAAAAACACCTGCGGCAACCAGGGTACTTGTCAGGTATTGATTTGGCAGATAAGTCATGGGGATTTTATGCAGTTCAATAACGAGCCATACAAACGCAAAAACGCTGATTTCAAAATGTCTGGCTTTATTTTTTTTGAAAACAAAAAATGCCAGAGCCACAACAAGCATCAGGTAGAAGTTCGCTACAAAGACTTTAAACGATCCAAGCCAGAGAATATGTTTATAGTTGAATTTTGCTACATTCCAGAATTCTATTAATCTGACAGGAAACCTTCCGCTTGTTTCACTCGACATCACGTACATGTAAAATTCTTTATTGGGAAGAAACCATGCTAAAAAATACAACAACGCAAAAAATGCCGAGAAAGCCATTGTCCAAAGAAATGCTGAATAGTCCTTCAGCAGGATTTTTTTTCTGTTCAGAGTACTGTTCAGCGAAATAAAAAACATACTTGCTGGCACAATGACCCCTGCGTACAAAAACTGAATTTTAGTGCTGTAACAGCAAAACATGGCAAACACAGAAAAGAAAATCAGCCATCTTTCTTTCTTTGCCGAACCTGCCTCCCTTGAACGGAATAAAAAATATAAGCCTAACAAGATAAATGATGTACCCATCATTTCGGCCATGCTGTAATGTGTAAACTGAAAAACATGGAATTCAAGCAGCGCAAAAACCATCATAAAAAATCCAAAACAGCGGAGTTTTGAATGTATCAGAAATAAAAAGAGCACCAGGCATGAGAATAACAACACTATCAGGCGGCCGACAATCAGCTTTGTGCCAAAAATGCTGAAAAAAGGATATTGTATCACATTAAACAAAGGTCCCCTGACGAAAGTAGAGTTTTCTGTCATGCTGAAAGTGCCATGGTCAACATAATTTCTTATTTGTGATGAATAAAGCCCTTCGTCAGTCCAGGCATCACGCATATAAATCGTCGGGTCAACAAGCGTGTCGGGGTCGCATTTCAGAAAAGGAAAATGCAGAAAAAAATATAAAATAACTATAATTGCCGGCAGGTATTTTTTGAACATTTGCATTTGCAAATTTATTGCATTTTAAAAAATCACTGAATTTTTAATTTTTTTTTGCTAATTAAAAATCATTTCGTAATTTTGCGAAATATAAACATATAAAGTAAAATTACTATGGATATAAAAGTTTTAGGCACAGGTTGCCCGAATTGCAAAACTCTCGAAAAGTCGGTAAAAAATACTGTGGAGGAATTAAATCTTGATGCCACTGTGGAGAAAGTGGAAGACATAGTTCAGATAATGAATTATGGCATCATGCGCACACCCGGGCTCGTGATAGACGGGAAAGTGATCCTGAGCGGCAGGATTCCGTCCACGAAAGAATTAAAGGAGATATTCGAAAAATACAAGTAAGCCATGTCGCCCAAGCCAAAATTTACGGAGCAACACAAGCAGATTGCTCTTATTGCCAAGGCACTGAGTCATCCTGCACGTGTTTATATTCTTGAAAAACTCAACGGACTGAACACATGCTGCACTAGTGGCGAAATGATAGGAGACATTCCTATAGCCCGTTCCACACTTTCACAACATCTGAAAGAGCTGAAATATGCAGGTTTGATACAAGGTGAGATAGAGCCTCCTATAATAAAATATTGTATAAACACTAAAAAATGGGAAATTGCAAAATCGCTCATGGAAGAATTTTTGAATAAAGGCAAAATAAATAACAAGAAAAAAATTGAACTATGAAAAAATTAATAGTATTAAAATCATTGACACTTGTTTTAACAGTTATGTTATTTTTAGGATGCAATCAAACGAACAAAAAAACAGACGACCAGTTGACAAGCGACACCATAGCAAAAGTTGAACAAAAAAGCATTGACTCGCTACCGGTAACAGATACGACAGATAAAAAAGATGTTGTTGAACAAAAAAAAGATTTATCTAAAGTTTTGGTGTACAACTTTCATATCACGAACCGTTGTGTGTCCTGCATAGCCATAGAAAAAGCCACTACAAAAACACTGAATACTTACTTTTCTGCAGAACTTAAACAAGGCAGGATCAAACAATATATCTTAAATGTAGATGAAGATGCAAATGCTAAGATCGCAGAGAAATACCAGGCATTTGGTTCAGGTTTATTTGTGACCAGAATCTATAAAGGGAAAGAAGCCACAACCGACATGACAGGTGATGGCTTCAAATTTGCAAGGAACAAAGAAGAAAAATTTATTGAGATTTTAAAAAGCAAAATCACTGAATATTTAAAATAAAGAACAATGAAAAAGCTAACTTTTATATTAATTTTATTTTTTGTGTCGCTTCATGGATATGGTCAAAGCAGCGGCGATACTATCATTTCAAACAACCCACAGAATCTGAAAGTGAGGGTACTTTATTTTCATATCACAAATCGTTGTAATACTTGTTATTCAATAGAAAAATATGTAAAACAAACCATTGATACTAATTTTGCTGAGCAGTTGGAATTAGGAATTATTGACCTTTATGTACTCAACTGTGAGCAGGCTGAAAACAAAGAGTTGGTAAAAAAATATGATGCTTACGGCGCAACACTGGCTATAACATATTATATTAACGGCAAAGAAGATAAAACTGAGGACCTTTCAAACTGGGCATTTCAGAAGGTACATAAACCCGAAACCTTCATGGAAGAACTAAAATCAAAAATTAATGAATCAATAAAATAAAAAAATGAAAAGAACTGCATTATTTTTAGCATTAATCATCATTTCTGTATCTGCCCTTTTTGCACAAAGCACCAAAGGAAAAGCAGAAGTTTTGTATTTCAAAGCCAACCTTGCCTGTTGCAAAGCCAGGGCATGCAACGCACTGGAAGCTGACATCAAGGGTATCGTAGAAAAAAACTATCCCACGGGAAATGTTGTTTTCAAAGAAGTAAAAATTGCCGATGAAAGCAATAAAGCCCTGATAGAAAAATATCAGGCCACCTCCCAGACGGTTATTATTGTTAAGAAAAAGAAGAAAAAAGAAATCAGCATAAACGTGACAGATATTGTAAAAAGTTATTTGCTCGACCAAAAAAAAGAAAACCTTGAAAAAGAGCTTATTGCCAAGATAGACGGATTTATAAAATAATTTTATGGATTTCTTACAAAACTGGCTTGATGGGACGAATGTTCCATTTTTATCTGCCTTTATACTGGGTATTATGACTGCCATAAGCCCATGCCCTCTTGCTACCAACATTACTGCTATTGGCTTTATAAGCAAAGACCTCGAAAATCGTAAAAAGATTTTTTTTAACGGCCTCTGGTACACTCTGGGAAGAGCAATCACCTATACAACAATTGGTGTAATTTTATTTTTTGGTGCCAGTACTTTTCATATTGCCAAATTTTTGCAGTCGCACGGTGAAAAATTTTTAGGGCCTCTTTTGATACTAATCGGCATACTGATGCTCGACTTTATTAAGATAAAACTACCCGGCAGCGGAAAGTTGACAGAACGAATGGGGAAAAACAAGAAAAACAACTGGTGGAGTGCGCTATTGCTGGGAGTAGTCTTTGCGCTTGCATTCTGCCCATATAGTGGTGTGCTGTATTTTGGCATGTTGATCCCCATCACCATCAGTAGTCCTTCAGGCTTGTTTCTGCCATTAATTTTTGCTATTGCAACCGGTTTGCCGGTAATTATTGTGGCTTATCTGCTGGCATTCAGCATTTCCAGTTTAGGAGGGTTTTACAATAAAGTAAAGATCTTCGAAAAGTGGTTCAGGCGGGTAATTGCTGTTGTCTTTATTATTGTGGGATTTTACTATGTATATATTTTTTACATACAAAAATTAATTTCATAAAATTTTTTATAAATTCATTTCGCCTTTTTGCGAAATACAAAAACGTATTATGATGGAAACAAAAAAAGAAATTAAAATTCTGATCTGGATCGCATTGGTATTCGGGGCGGTGTTTTTTTTACCAATAGATAGTGCCCGTTTTACAACAGCCATTGACGCAACCTTTGATTTAGCCAAATGGTATGCCCGTGAGCATGTAATTCTTTGCCTGCTGCCTGCTTTTTTTATTGCCGGAGTAATTTCAGTATTTGTCAGCCAGGGTTCGGTACTGAAATATTTTGGTGCCAACGCAAAAAAATGGCTGGCTTATTCAGTGGCTGCTGTTTCGGGAAGCATACTTGCGGTATGCTCTTGCACAATATTGCCTTTATTTTCAAGTATTCACAAACGCGGCGCTGGCTTAGGCCCTGCCATTGCCTTTTTATATTCAGGACCGGCAATAAATATACTTGCCATTATATTAACGGCACGTATTTTAGGTTTTGAAATGGGCGTTGCACGTACAGTTGGAGCTGTTTTCTTCAGCGTAATTATTGGAGTAATTATGTCGCTGATATACCGTAAAGAAGAAAAACAAAAACGCGAAGACCAGATGAATATACAACTTCCACCCGAAAAACGACCTATGTGGCAAACATCCTTTCATTTTTTTACGCTGATACTTATTTTGGTTTTTGCAAACTGGGGCAGCCCGGCTGAAGGCGACAGTTCAAGCCTATGGTATTATATATGGCATTACAAATGGTATATCACCGGATTTTTCGGATTGTTTCTGGTGTATTCGCTGATAAAAATATTAAAAATCAAATGGCAGTGGGTACTTTTTGCCGTTATAGCAACAGCGGCGGCCGCCATACTTTCCACCTTGTTTATTGCTGATTCGAAACTCAGCTCGCTGGTGCCCATGATCGTTGGCATTGCCGCATTAAGTATCATCACGCTTTTTGATAAAAAAGACCAGGAAAATAAAGAATGGACAATATCAACATGGGGCTTTGCCAAACAGATACTTCCATTACTTGCCATTGGTGTTGTTACAGCAGGTTTCCTTCTCGGTTCAACTCACGATGGGAAAACTATTGCCGGAGTGATACCCAACGAATGGATACAATGGCTGGTGGGTGGCAACTCCGTTTTTTCGAATTTCTTTGCCTCTGTTGTTGGTGCATTTATGTATTTTGCAACGCTGACAGAAGTACCCATATTACAAGGGCTGATTGCCTCAGGAATGGGTAAAGGTCCGGCCTTGGCCTTGCTGCTTGCCGGCCCTTCATTGTCATTACCAAATATGCTCGTGATCAGGGGTGTAATGGGAACACAAAAGACTATTGTTTATGTGGTTTTAGTTGTTGTGATGGCCACTATATCAGGTTTGATTTATGGAAGTATTTTTTAGGTTTTATTAAATCATTTTTTCAGTTCAACAAATGTTTGATGGTTCTGTAACAGAAAATGAAATGAAAGAACTTGCTGAACGTATTTACAGGTTTATTGAAAAATATGCGGTAATTTCTCCTGAATATAACGGGCATAATGAGAAATATACAAACTATGATGTACGTTCACTTTTAGCCTGTACTGATATGCTTCGTAAGGGAGAAAAACCAAAGGCATGTGCTTCTTCATGGAAGTGCAGTTGCGCTTATGAGCCACGTTGGTCGAAAGAAGGCGAAGCAGAACACGATGATATGATGCGTGAAATTTATAAGATAATTGAA
>JALOBU010000027.1 GCA_023228145.1 Bacteroidales bacterium
GTTGTCCCGTCAGGGGTCGAACCTGAACTCTTCTGATCCAGAGTCAGACGTGTTGCCAGTTACACCACGGGACAATGCGGGTACAAAATTATGAATTTTTATAAATAAAAAATGAATTTTTTGATTTTTATCACTCTCGTCATACTCAAATTCATTTCGGACATGCTGAGCCGTTGTTCTGGAAAAAGATTCTATTTGATGAAAATCAAGAACAACGAGTCCCTGCCCGACTGCAGGCGGGGAAGTTGACCGATTAAGAAAAAGTATTTCGGATTATAACATTTGAGCTACATTTCAGCCTCAAAAATATGAGACTGCTTAATGTGACTCAATATCTTTTTCCACCAGACCGTTTGGATAAAAATAAGGATATAAATTATTTTGGAGGTTGCCAGACACCTTTTAATCCCACGGTTTTATTAAAAACTTTCAGTTCATTTGTTGAATCTGGATCCACACAAAAATACCCCACGCGTTCAAACTGCACGATGTCGCCAGATTTAAGATGATTTGTGGCAGGCTCGGTAAAACATTTAACGATTTTCAGTGAATCAGGATTAAGATTTGACCTGAAATCCATTCCTTCGGTAACGTCTTCCGGATTTTCCTTAGTAAAAAGTTTGTCATACAATCGGGCTTCGGCTTCAAGAGTGTATTTCGCCGACACCCAGTGTATGGTGGCTTTCACCTTGCGGTTGCTGTCGGGCATGCCACTGCGTGTATCGGGCAAATAAGTACAATGTACTTCTTTTACCTTGCCATTTTCATCCTTTTCAACACTGTCGCAGCGAATAATATAGGCATATTTTAGCCGCACTTCGTTTCCCGGATACAAACGAAAATATTTGTGAGCAGGCACTTCCATAAAATCTTCCTGTTCTATGTACAATTCACGGGAAAAAGGAATCTTTCGTGTCCCTGCTGCAGGGTCTTCGGGATTGTTAACAGCTTCCATTTCTTCTTCCTTGTCTGCAGGATAATTGTCCAGTATAAGTTTTACGGGGTTTATCACGCCCATCATGCGGCGGGCTTTTTTGTTGAGGTCTTCGCGCAGACAGTGTTCCAGCAGTGAAACATCAATAACATTATCGCGTTTAGCCACTCCAATTATATCGGCAAAATTCCTTAGGGCTTCGGGAGTATATCCGCGGCGGCGTATGCCGCAGATGGTGGGCATGCGCGGGTCATCCCAACCGTTAACTACTTTTTCCTGAACCAGTGACAACAGCTTGCGCTTGCTCATCACAGTATAATTTATATTAAGGCGGGCAAATTCTATTTGCTGTGGGGCATATATCTCCAGCTCCTGAATGAACCATTCGTACAATGGGCGGTGTACTTCAAACTCAAGGGTACATATTGAATGTGTTATGCGTTCAATGGAATCGCACTGCCCATGGGCAAAGTCGTACATCGGATATATACACCACTTGTTTCCTGTACGATGGTGGTCGGAATGTAAAATCCGGTAAAGTATCGGGTCGCGCATAAGCATATTCGGGGAGGCCATATCAATTTTTGCCCTAAGAACTTTTGCCCCGTCGGGGAATTCACCGTTTCGCATACGGGCAAATAAATCCAGGTTTTCTTCAATGCTGCGGTTGCGGTAAGGGCTTTCTGTTCCGGGCTTTGTTACGGTTCCGCGGGTGGTGCCCATTTCTTCCTGAGTCAAATCACAAACATAAGCTTTCCCCTTTTTTATCAGCCTGACTGCATATTCGTATAAAGTTTCAAAATAATCCGAGGCATAAAACTCTCCATCCCACTGAAATCCCAGCCAGCGGATATCTTCCATAATAGAATCTACATATTCCGTGTCTTCTTTTGTAGGATTTGTATCATCAAAACGAAGGTTGCATTTTCCTCCGTATTTTTTGGCCAGTCCGAAATTCAGGCATATAGATTTGGCATGGCCTATATGCAGATAGCCGTTAGGTTCCGGCGGAAATCGCGTATGTACTCTTTGGTCATTTTTCCCTTTTAAAAGGTCTTCTTCAATGATTTGTTCAATAAAATTCAATGATTTTGCATCACTCGCAGCAGATGATAAAGGGTTCAAAGTGTTGAAGTTTTCTTCCATAAATAGTTTTTTGCTATAGAGATGCAAAAGTAATCATTTACCGTGTTTTTTGGCTAATTTTGCCCCCTCAAATAAATTTTTATGGGTAGAATAATTCTTGAAAATATTGAGTTTTACGCTTATCATGGTTGTTTTACCGAAGAGCAGATTGTTGGCAGCAAATTTCTGGTAACTGTAAAATTTGATTACAACAGCATGGAGGCTGAAAAAACGGATAGCCTTTCAAAAACCATTAATTATCAGGAAGTATATGTTTTGATAAAAAAAGAAATGGAACAAAAATCCAGGTTGCTTGAACATGTGGCATCGCGAATAGCGGATGCTATTAAAAATAATTTTCATGAAGCAGAGAAAATTTCTGTAAAAGTTACAAAAATTAATCCTCCTTTAGGGGGCAAGATAGCGGGCGTTAGCTTTACCATCAAGAAATAATTAAAAATGAGTTTATAATGGTTTATTTTCAACGAACCCTATGAAACCGTATGCCATGATTGTTTTTCTTATCATAGTCTTTACAGTTCATCTGCTGGTTAACATTTATATTTTTCTGCGCGGCTGGCAGGCATTAGCATTCGCTCCTTCCATAAGGCCTTATTATATTGCATTGTTTGTTGTTTTGTTCTTATCATATATTATAGCCCGTGCATTAGAAAATTATATTGGCTATACCATTGCAGGTGTTTTCAATTGGATAGGCTCTTTCTGGTTTGCTGCAATGCTGTATTTTTTTCTCCTTATTCTTTGCATAGATATTATTCGCTTGCTTAACTACTGGTTTCATTTTTTGCCCGCCATATTTTATGCCGATTATGCCAAAACAAAAATTCTGGTAATGCTTGGTTCTATAATGGTGGTTTTCCTTTTGATGATATATGGTTTTATTAACGCATCGCAGGTGAAAATTTCAAAACTTGATTTAAAGCTAGATAAAAAGGCCGGGCAGCTGAAATCTTTGAATATTGTAATGCTTTCAGACATTCATTTAGGAACTATTATTGGCGCAAAAAAACTTAAAAAAATAACGAAGACAATTAATACTTTATCGCCTGATATTGTTTTGTTTGCCGGTGACCTTGTAGATGAAAATATCCGTCATGTTATTAAACAAAATCTGGGAGAACACCTCGAAAATATCACATCAAAATATGGCTCTTATGCTGTTCCCGGCAATCATGAGTTTATTGGCGGGGCAAATGCTGCCATTGCCTATCTGGAAAAGCATAGCGTTAAGTTTTTGCTCGATTCTGCAGTTCTGATTGACAGTGTTTTCTGGCTTGCCGGACGTAACGACAAAGATATGAAACGTTTTACAGGAAAGGAACGCCAGCCTCTTAATTCACTATTGGAAGGTGTTGAGAAAACATTGCCTGTCATCTTGCTTGATCATCAGCCTTTTTATCTTGAAAAAACTGCAGAAGCAGGAGTGGATTTGCAATTATCAGGGCATACACATAACGGACAAATATTTCCGCTCAATCTAATAACAAGAGCTATATATAACCCCGACTGGGGTTACAGAAAAATTGGCAACAGTCATTTTTATATTTCCTGCGGTGTTGGAACGTGGGGGCCGCCTTTAAGAATAGGAAATCATCCGGAAATTGTAAACATTACCCTTCATTTTATATAGCTGCTTAAACCTTTTATTAATTTTACAAAAAATTCCAGTATAAACCTGGGCGAGATATTAATGTTTGTTTTTTTTAATCCAAATTCGTCATTTAAAAATTAATTTCTAATGACCGTTATTTGACTCCATTTATTCCCGGGGGGTATTACCTGCTCCCCGAAATTTTAAAACTAAGTTTAAGGGCGAAATTTTTCAGCTCATTATCAAAAGCATAGGCTCCATAACGGTAAAAAACACCAACGCCCAGCTTCAGGTAAGCGAGATTGAACAATTTCAGTCGTAATAAATTGTCGAACATCAAACCCGATTCAAAATACCATTTATCTGGAACTTTGAAATCAATACCACTGTGATATTCTTTATGTGAAAGCTCTCCATAAAGTATGCTTTGGCATATATTTGGTTCGGGCCTGAATTTTTTTCCTTTAAATAAATAATTTCCAAAAGAATGCCTGAAATGAAAAGCAAAATATCGGTCATATAAAAATTCATCAATACGCATGGTCTGAAACGTATTCCTGAAATAAAAAACAAAGCTTGTTGTATAAGAACCCTTGCCTTTAAAAAGTTTTGTATAAGGCACTTCACCCCATATATAACCCGCTTCAAGAAACAGATATGTTTTCCCCAGGTGTTTTATTAAAAATTCCTTTTCCAGTGCCAGTTCCAGTTTGTCATAATTGAATTGCCCTCCCAGCAAGCCTTTAAAGCCATGAATATACGTTAAATATAAAACAGGATACTTTGTTCCGAGTGTATATCGTTTATTAAAAGCATCAATAAGTTTTTCGTCGTGAGCATAGCGAACACCGATTTTCAATTCGGTATATTTATGAATATTTCCGGCAAAAGTGTCTGATACTGTTGGTAAATAGTAATATGGATATTCCGGATTGCGGTTTTCATGCAATCCCGAAATTTCAAATTGTGCATACCTTAATGTCCTGAAATTAAAATATATATTGAGCTTTTCTGCAAAATCAATCCGGTCAATCAGAAATTCATTCCAATAAGAAAAATTTCGAAACCCCACAAAATCTGTCATCCCAGGAGTTTCCAAATCTTTAAGATAATACGCTCCAATAAATATTTCATGTTTTTTTGATAATGTAAATTCAAAATTACCGCCGTATTTAAATTTTTTGTCCCAAAAACCGTAAGCACCAAAGCCGCCGATGGTAAACCACCGACAAAGTTTTTCGTTAGTGCGAAGTCCCAATCCAATCCTAACACCTTCAATATTATTATAATTAAAAAGTTCCTCTAGTGAAAAGTCTAAAAAACTAAGTGGGATATAGCCTTCGAGTATTTTTTCAATTGCCAGAGAATAATAATCAAACTTATGTTTCTTTCCTAAGGAATCAATGACATGATACGTTTTTATTTCCTTTGCAGTGAGGGAATCTTTTCGGGAATTTTGCCAAAAGTCTGCATTACGAGAACCAGCTCCATTTTCAAAAACAAGATTGCTGGGGCCGAAATTTGAATTTTTCAATTCAGGGGAAAAATTAACATCAGAAATATAGCTCCTTCCCTTCATCACCACGCCCACTTTTTCTGAGGGATAATTAGGCAATAACCAGTCGTAATTAAGCTGTGACGGAAACCAGTATTTGTTATCCACAAATGTGTATAGTTGCTGTATTTTTATGGACCACAACCCTTCTTCGGCGGGCTGCGCAATTACATTCTGAATAGCATATCGGTTAGAATTAATGTAAAGAACTCCTTTCAAAGCATTAAAATTTTTTCCTTTCATGGGCATAAAAGAAATAACAAATACGCTGTCATTGCCGTCAAACAATGTGTCTTCCAGTATAAAACTGTATCTGCCAATACTTCCATTACTTATGGGGTTTAGATAGTCTTTTACGTCCGTTATGGAAAGCGAAATAAAATCCGTATAAAACGAAAAGGGTTGTATATCGGTGGCAAGTGTCGTAAAGTTTGCGTCAGTAAACCCTGAAACTTTTGTTCCCAAAACGGTTTCCTGGCTTTTCCCATCCTTGTAAATACGTTCGGTAAAGGCTTCGAGCATCATTATATGTTGTTCATCGGCTAAACGACTCATCTTCAAAAAAGTACTATCATCTTTTAACTTTGAGTCGGGATTGGAACTAATGGTATATTTTGTTTTGTCTAGATACCATTCGGCAACGACTTTGTTGTAACAATTATACTTAAATAAAGGAATGTTTTCCGGATTGTTTATTTTCTTATTTGCCTGAACTTTCCGTATAATGTTATGAGCGGGGTTTTCGCCCGGATATATTTCCACGCCGCTTAATTCAAGGCTTTTGCGCAGCATCAAGATTTTTAGTGATTTTGCCGGGGCCGTCATTTTGACAACAACAGGGTTATACCCGACAAACTTAAATGTCAGCGTTTGTATGGGAGTGGGCGATTTAAAATAAAAATTTCCGTCAATATCCGTTGAGCCGCCAAAATCGTTGTCGTTGACCAGAATATTAACAAAGGCCAGGGGCGCCCCGGTTACCGAGTCAATAACTTTACCAAATGCGAGATGTTGTGCCGTTGAAATTAAAACGGCTATATGCAACAAAAAAACAAATATGAAAAGGCGGCGTATCATTGCGGCAAAGAAAATAAGAATTACTGTAATAACAGATTGTTTTCTTTAAAATTGCATTTAAAAAACTTATTTATGGGTATTTATTTTATGTAAATTTGTGCTTCAGCTTGTAAATTCAGGTTGTTATTGTAAGCATTTGGATTTCCCGAAATGAGAAAAATAATTGGATACATCGCGAGGAATATCTACAAAAACAAGTTCTCTCAATTACAAGAACAACTTCTTTTTGAATACTCATTTTCATTGAAGGGTAAAAGAAATTTGATTAAAAACTACAATTGTAATAAAGCATTTTCAAATGGCCGAACATAACGAACTCGGAAAACAGGGCGAAGATGTTGCTGCAAAATACCTTGCTGAAAAAGGATACAAAATTTTGTTCCGTAACTGGCGTTATGGAAAAGATGAACTTGATATTATTGCCGAAACGGACACCCACCTTGTTTTTGTTGAAATAAAAACCCGAAGCAATATCATTTTCGGTGAACCCGAAACTGCTGTAACCAAAAAGAAACAAAGCTTTCTGATACGTGCGGCAAATGCGTACATCGAAAAAAATAATTGCACAAAAGAAGCCCGCTTTGATATTATTTCCGTAATTTTGCCGTCGCATCCTGTGCATATAAGCCATATTGAAGATGCTTTTTATCCAACTCTTTGAAATTTTATATTATGAAAAAATCCGGTAGTTCCCCTTTTAAAAAAAACACTAACGGCCAGAAAAACCGGAAACCAAGCGATAAAAAACCTTTTTCCCGTAAACGCTACGACAAGCCATCTGGTAAATATAGCCACGAAAAAGAAGGCTCATCAGTTCCTTCTGCTAAATCCTTTGAAAATAACTACAGTGGCTCTGAAAAAAAATATTCTAAAACAAGCGGCTACAAAAACAAAACAACAAAACCATATAGAAAAGAAGAAAAAGATGGCCCTGACAGGCCAATAGAACGTTACATCCACAAAAGAAGCAGCGAAGACAAAAAACCATATTCCGATAAACCATATGGTTTGAGAGAAAAAAAATATAGGGAGAAATCAACGTATTCTGATAAAAAATTCACCGGCAAAAATAATTACAAAAAAAGAACAACACGTCCATCCCGGAAAGAAGAAGGTGTTGCCGACAGGCCAATAGAGCGTTATACCCACAAACGAAGTAGTGAAGATAAAACATCCTATACTGACAAGCAACATTTTTTGCATAATGGTGAAAATGAAAACACTCATTTTTCGAACAAAAAAAGGCCGCGCAAAACAGAACAAAAAACGTATATCCCCCGAAAACATGAATATCGCAATACGGAGATATTTGTGCAAGACAACACGTATGCCCCGCGGCGTAATCAAAACAACAAGCTGGGAGAAAAAGGTATCCGCCTGAACAAATATATTGCTAATGCGGGTGTATGCTCCCGCCGCGAAGCAGACAAACTTATTGAGTCGGGCGCAATTACTGTAAACGGAAAAATAGTTACACAGTTAGGCATAAAAATTAAACAAGGAGATGTGGTAAATTTAGGTGGTCAAATATTAAGCGGAGAAGCGCTGCAGTATTTACTTTTAAATAAACCCAAAGGATATCTTACCACAACAGACGACCCTCAGGAAAGGCAAACCGTAATGGAAATCATTAAGGACGCTTGTAAAGAGCGAATCTATCCTGTGGGCCGACTGGATAAAAACACTTCGGGTTTGCTACTGTTCACCAACGATGGTGAGCTTGCAAAACGACTTACGCACCCGAAGCACAGAGTTGAAAAAGTTTATAAAGCCGTATTGGATAAACCGCTTTTGTATGAAGATTTAAAAAAAATTATTGCAGGTATCGAACTCGAAGATGGTTTTATTAAGGTGGACGATATCGCTTACGGTGAAACAAAAAAAGAAATAGGCTTAGAACTTCACTCCGGCAGAAACCGTATTGTACGAAGAATTTTTGAATCATTGGGTTACGAAGTAATAAAACTTGACCGTGTTGTTTTTGCAGGGTTAACGAAAAAAGATTTGCCTCGGGGAAAATACCGTTTTTTGAGCAACGAAGAAGTGAATATTTTGCGAAGAATCACATAAATCATTCAACTGCCATCTTCTTCCGTTTTAAATTTTATTATTTTTACACAAGATATTAAATCCATAAAATTTTTTACGTATGAAAAAAATATTACTTGTTTCTTTCGCAGTCCTTATGCTGTTTGTGTTATCTTCTTGCAATAAACTTGAAAAACAAATTGTAGGTACATGGACAAAATCGGTTCTCTCTGTTACGCTGACAGCGGTTTTTTCTGACGGAGGCTCTATAACCCTTACATGGGGTGCTTACAACACCAACGGAGTTTATTCTTTAGACGACAACGAGCTTACAATAACCACCAACGATTGTGTACCAGTCGGGGTTTATACCATTGCCATTGATGGAGATGCAATGACTTTAGTAAAAGTAAGCGATGATTGTGACGGACGTAAAGATTTGCTGGCCGGGGTGTTTAATAATAACTGATTTTTTACTTTACGATGGCTTTCTTAAAGAACCGCGAGTTCCGATAGCTCCCTGTAAGCCGGCATAAAGCTGTATTCCGGCTAAACAGCCCTTCGTTATCGGAATTGCCATTGCTGTTCCATAGAGCATTTATGTTGCGGCTTATAAATTCTAAAATTTTATTTTTTGAATTAATGCAATTATATTTGCTGAAAAGATATTTTTTGTTTTTCATAGAGATTAGAAAACTTTGAATGCATAAATTTTCAAAATTTTTTCTTTTACTACTTCTGTTTCATACGGTAATAAGAATATTTATTACTGTTTTCACTAATTTGGGCGTGGATGAAGCATACTATTTTGCATACGGTTTGTATTTAGACTGGAGTTATTTTGACCATCCTCCCATGGTTGGATTGCTTGTCAGGGCTTCAACATTATTGTTTAACAGCAATTCCGAACTCGGCGTCAGGATGCTGGCACTAATTATAGGAACTATAAATCTCATTTTAATTTATAAAACAGGTCAACTATTAAAAGACAACATGACCGGGTTTTATGCCGCTTTATTGTTTTCGGCATCCTTTTACTGTTCTATCATATCCTCTGTTTTTGTTCTGCCCGACAATCCTTTAACTTTTTTCTGGCTTCTGGCCGTATATTTCTTTATTCAATTTTTATATGCAGAAAGGAAAAAACAATTATACCTTATTTTCTTTGGAATAGCTGCCGGCATGGCTTTCCTTTCAAAATATTCGGCTTTGTTTTTATGGCTGGGGTTGTTGTTGTTTGCATTAAAGGAAAAAAAATTAAAACTTTTTAAAAATCCCTATTTGTATGTTTCTGCAATTGTTTCTTTAAGCCTGTTTTTGCCCGTAATCATATGGAATTTCAACAATGACTTATCAAGCTTTGCGTTTCATGGTAAAAGAATTGTTTTTGAAAACCTGCAATTTAAACCAGGATATTTTGCTGCGGAATTTTTCGGGCAGTTATTTTACAACAATCCTGTAAACATATTTATTATTTTGTCCAGTATGGTGTTTTTTTTAAAAAATAAAAAACAAGTAAAGGAGCCTGCGATTTCTTTTTTGTTTTTTGTGAGTTTGCCGGTTATTGTTACTGTTTTATTTATTTCTTTTTTTAACAGAACACTTCCTCATTGGAGTGGTCCTGGCTATCTCGGACTCATATTATTTTCGGCAGTTATGCTAAGAGAAAAACATAATAAATCAACAAATTCCAAAGCATTTAAAAGCGTTTTTTTAGGAAATATTTTTTATTTATTTATAGTTGTATCTGGGCTGGTTTTCGTTAATTACGGCATTTTTTTAAACAGCAAAAACTCTGAAGCCGAGACATTGGGAAAAAACGATATAAGCCTTGACCTGTACGGGTGGCAACAAGTTAAGGAACAAACTGTAAAAATGATAAATGACGACCTTAAGAATGGCCAAATTGACAGCAATTATGTATTTATAACACACAACTGGTTTCCTGCGGGACATATTGAATTTTATATTGCAAGTCATTTTAAAAAGAATTTGTATGTTTATGGAAACGCAAATCACGCCCATCAATATTTACGCATTAACTATCTTAGGGGTGCCATTCCACAAAATACCGATGCTTATTTTATAACTACCAGCCGTTATTACAGCTACCCGGAACAATCATTACTAAATAAATTTGAACACTTTGATGCCGGAGAAACCATACGTGTTTCAAGAAATTCCAAACCAGCATACAATGTTTTTATTTACAGATTGAAAAAAGCAAAAGCGGAATTTTCCGCCTCTAATAATCTTTAAAATAACCATCATTTGCCGAAACCAAAAAAAACATAACAATGACAAACAGAAAAAAAAAGCGATTTTTAAAAACCATTATAACGCTTTTTGTCATTTTGTTAATCATAATTACCCTTCCTTATTATAAAACAAAAATTTATCGTTTTTCAGAGCCGGCACCTTTTAAAGGCGAAATATTTTATAATCCTTATGAAAATTTAAAGGAGAATTGGATAAAAGCCAATTTCCATGCACATTCAAAAACATTTGGAGGCATTACTAATGGAAAAAACACCGTTGAAGAAATTATTGAAAGATATGTTTCTTTGGGCTATAATCTCATAGGTATTTCAAATTATAACCAAACTACCGAAAAGAAAATTTCACAAAAAATATTCTTTTATGTATATGAACATGGCTATAATTTGATGCGTTCCCATCAATTGGTAATAAATTCAGAAAAACCATCCTATTTTGATTTTCCTCTTTTTTTAAGCAGAAGCCATAAACAGTACATCATAAACGACATTAAAAAAGAAAACAACATCATTGTTCTTGCGCATCCTTTATTTAAGAAGGGTTACAGCCATGACGATTTAAAATACCTTGTAAACTACGATTGTATTGAGGGTGTAAGCCCCATGGCTCAATCTGTTTCGCATTGGGATTATGCGTTATCTCATGGTCATACCGCATGGATAATGGGAAATGACGATGCACACGATATAACCGATGGCAAGTCCGGCGTTTGCTGGACAATGATAAACGCAGATACACAGGAAGAGAAAACCGTCATGGAAAGTTTAAAAAGAGGCAGCTTTTATGCCGTAAAAGGTTGGCTGGGGCAGGAAATGAACCGGATAAAAAGTGTTGCTGTACACCATGATACATTTGAACTGGTGCTTGACAAAATTTCTGATTCTATAATTATAAAAAGCGATTGGGGAAAAACCGTTTCTTTTGAAATCAATACTGATAAAATTACTTATAAAATAAAAGAATCAGATTCTTATATACGCGCAGAGATTTTTGATACCGAACCCTACAACGATTACACAAAAATTTACCTTAATCCCGTCATCAGAACAAATGATAATTGTTTTATTAAACACAACAATACCATTCAAAAAAATTATACGGCAACTATATTTTTTGTTGTTTTGTTAGTTTTAGTTCACTGTACTTTGATTTATCTGATTTTTTTATTAAATTTCAGAAAGAAAAAAGTAAATAAATTTTTACCATAAAAAAATTGTTATACAATTTAAGTTTTCATACCCTCAGTGTTTAGCTAAATCGGGTTAAGTTTAATAAATTTGTATTAAATTATACGCATGAAAAAATTTATATTTTTTTTATTATTTTTATCATCCATGTATCTAGCTGCACAACAAAAAGATGATAATTATCCTTATCGGGAATTTTTTGAGGAGGCTTACCAAAAATTTCCTGAGATTCCCCGGGGCGCGCTTGAAGCTATAGCTTATACAAATACTCATATACGCCATATAAATCCTTTAACAGAAGAAATAAGTTGCACGGGTATGCCTGGGTTTTATGGAGTGATGGGTCTGGTATTGGACGGCAAAGGGTGGTTTCGTGAAAATCTGAAAACGGTGGCCTACCTGTCGGGTTATAATTTAAATGATATTATCATTGAACCGCGCTCTAATATTCTTGCTTATGCAGCAGCGTTTGATAATGTTCTTTCACAACAAAAAAGTAATGGCGATGTCGCTTTAAAAATTTCCCGGGCTTTGATTCATCTTAGCGAATTAAATATTGAAGGGCTTTCCGGCATAAGTGATTATACTATGAATTTATACATTTATGCTATCTTTCGTTTTTTAAACGAAAAGTCTAATCAACAACAATATCTTTTTCCAGAATACACTATTAACCTGAAAGAATTTTTCGGGGAAGAAAATCTTAACATATTTTCTTCAAAGCGGGTTAATATTTCAAAAGAAAAAGCCGTTGATGAAGAAGGAAATGTGTATGTTCCTGTCTTTTTATCCGGCCCCTGTCCGGATTACAACCAGCCAAACTGCACCTGGATAGAATCTCCCAATCATTATACAGGCTGGAATGGATATACTGTTTCCGCTATCGCCATACATACAGTTCAAGGGTCCTACACAAGTTGTATCAACTGGTTTCAAAACCCTGATGCCAATGCTTCAACTCATTATGTGGTGGCGTCCAATTCTAGTTATGCTGGACAGGTTACTCAAATGGTTAATGAAAACAATGCAGCCTGGCATGTTTTAAGCGAAAACTGGTATGCCATCGGTTACGAACACGAAGGATGGATTGATGACCCGACATGGTACACGCCTTTGATGTATCAGACTTCAGCAGCCCTCACGCGGGATGTTTGCAACGACCATAATATAAATCCCCTGCGGACTTTTTGCAGAGAAACCCTTGATGACGGCACACAGTTAGATAACGGGCTTCACCCTCTGGGTGGAGAAACGGCTTGTGTCAAAATAAAAGGGCATCAGCATTTTTATAATCAATTACATACCGACCCGGGGCCAAACTGGGACTGGGAATATTATTACAAGCTCATAAATAACTCAACGCCCGTTACAACCTTAATCTCTGCATCGGGGAATTTTTATGATAGCGGAGGAAGCTCGGGAAACTATGGAGATGATGAGCGTTTGTTCTGGCTCATACAGCCTCCCGGAGCTTTGAGCGTGACATTAACATTCTCACAATTTAATGTTGAAGCAGATTACGATTTTCTTTATGTATATGATGGACCCAATGAATTTGCTCCGCTCATAGGAAGATACAATACTATCAGCCCCACAACAATAAGTTCCACAGGGGGTTCGCTTTTTATTGAATTCCGTTCCGACTGTGCAACAACAGCATCCGGCTGGGTTGCAAACTGGACGTCCACTCAAACGGATACAGAAAATCCTTCTACAAATATCAGTGCTTTACCTCCATGGGTTAATAGTGATTTCACGGCTACTTTCAACGACACAGATAATCCCGGCGGCAGCGGTGTAAGTGACAAATATTACCAGGTAATCGACTTTAACGGAGCTAATTGGTATGCCAATGTTCAGAACGGTTTTTTCAATGATAATTTTGATACAGCTTTGAACGCAGACTGGGACATTGCTGATTCTCTGGGAATATGGAACGTAAGCAACGGATATCTAAATCAAATATATACAGGTCCTGACAAAACAAGGCTTTCGGCTTATGTTTCCCAGGATTCAAACCATACATGGTTGTATCATTGGCAGATGGCTTTCAATGCGGGAAGCAACAGGCGCGCCGGGATATATATCATGTGTTCTGATTTTGCACAATCATATCTTGGCAATGCATACATGATTTGGTTTCGCACCGATGACGATGCTTGCCAATTATACACGGTAAAGGATAGCATTATTTCATCAAACCTTACCAACGATCCCTGTACTATTAACGATGGCGTATGGTATGATTATAAAGTAACTTATGAGCCTTTAACCGGCATTCTTAAAGCTTACCAGAATAATGTGATGATTTCCACTTTTACCGACCCCCTGCCTCTGCATACAGGAATTGGCGTTTCATACCGCACAGGCAACGCCAGTGTGATGTTTGATGATTTAAAAGTTTATAAATCACGTGATGTTTCTATATTAACAAAGGTGGGCCCGGCCAACACGAAGGATGTCCGTTATCAGAGTCCTGATAATGCAACAGAATCATGCCGGATAAATTCTGTAGTGATTGATGAAACAAACAACTGGTCGGCTGTGGCTTCTGCTAATGTCAGGGTTGATTGGACATCTCCGGAGACCGAAGTAAATGCATTGCCTTTGTGGCAAACATCGGATTTTACGGCAACATTTTCTGATAATGATGTTCTGAGCGGTTTTGAAACCGGATATTATCAGGTAATAGAAAACCAGAACGGAATATGGGGCACTAATGCTTCGAGGGGATTTTTTGCTGATAACTTTGATGTGCTTGATACAATTAACATATGGAATATACCCGTATCCTCGGGGATCTGGAGCCTGAGCTCCGGATTATTGCAGCAAACCGATGAAGGGGTTTATAATTCCAACTTTTATACACCACTTAATCAAAATTTATCAGATAAATACCTGTATCACTTTAAAGCAAAGGCAGAAGGTTCGGGTACCAATCGCCGTTTTGGGTTTCATTATTTCTGCGACAGCGCATCGCTCTCCAACAGAGGTAATTCATATTTTGTGTGGTTTCGTTTAGAATATCAAACACTGGAGTTTTTTAAAGTAATTAATAATAGTTTTTCCTCAGCAAAAAAAATAATTTCCAATGTGAAAACCATACCCGGACAATGGTATGATTTTAAAATTATTTTTGACCGGACATCGGGAAAAACCGACGTGTACCGGAATGATACCCTGCTGGGTAGTTGGACAGATTCCACGCCACACACAAACGGGAAATATATTTCCTTCCGCAGCGGAAATTCAAAACTTAGTGTTGACGAAATTAAAGTTTACCGCTCAAGAAGTAATGCCGTTAATATAACCGTTGGCTCGTCATCTGATAATGACATCCGTTATGAAAATCAGGACCCTGGTACATTTTCAGCAAAAATAAAATCAATAGTTGTGGATAGCGCCTCCAATATCTCCCCCATTTATTATTACTATCTGAATGTTGATTTTTCACCTCCGTTAACAGTTTTAGTATCCGATGGAAATGATGCGGATATAGACACGACTTTTATTCCAAATACACTCAGCGCCCATTGGAGTGCATCGTCTGACAGTAATTCTGAAGTTGTAAAATACTGGTATGCGATAGGAACAACTCCGGGAGCTACAGATGTATTAGGCTGGACAGATAACGGAATAAATTTATCGTTTACACAAACAGGCCTTGTCCTGAATGATTGTCAGGTTTATTATATTGCAATCAAAGCCGAAAATGGTGCCGGTCTTTTTTCTGAAACTGCAGTTTCAGACGGGCAATTATACCTGATATCCACAGTGATTGATAAAAATAAAGATAATATATTTTTTACGCTTGCACCCAATCCCTTTAAAAAAGAAACATATGTTTCTTTTTTAATACCTTCGGCTGAAAATATCAAAATCTCTCTTCATGAACGCTCAGGCAGATTGGTTGGAATATTGCACAACGGCCCTATGACTGCTGGGCATCATAAACTGGTTTTAAACAAAGAAAAAATGAAACTCGTCAGAGGCATGTATTTTCTTAATTTTGTTAGTTCCGGAAAAAACCTCACCACAAAAATAATTATACTGTAACATGGAAAACTTTGTAATAAATAACCCCACCTGTCTTCATTTTGGCAGAGGGGTAATTCAAGAATTGCCGGCCGTAATAAAAAAATACGGGAAACGTGTGCTGTTGGTATATGGAAAAAATTCAATTAAAAATAATGGCATTTACCAGGATATTATCAAACAACTTAAAACAGCAGGAGCAGAAATAGTAGAATATTCCGGCATCAAATCCAACCCGGTTATCAGCGATGTTGATGCGGCGGCTGCAACTGGAAGAAAAAACAACGTGGAGATGGTTGTCGCTGTCGGTGGGGGCAGTGTTATTGATTCCGCAAAAATAATTGCTCTGGCAATACTGCTAAAAAATAAAGCCTGGGATTTGTTTGAATATAAAGTAAAGCCCACTGGCGCCCTTCCGCTGATAGCGGTGTTAACACTTGCAGCGACAGGTTCGGAAATGAATGCTTTTGCTGTAGTTCAAAATGATGAAACCAAACAAAAACCCGGATATTTCAGCCCATTTATTTACCCCAGGCATTCATTTCTGGATCCTGAATACACCTTGTCGGTTCCGGCAAATTATACAACTTATGGTATTGTAGATTTAATTGCTCATGCATTGGAGGGTTATTTTGGTAAAGGTGAAACCTCGCTCACCGACAGATTTATTTTTTCAATTATCAAAGAAGCCGTTGAATACGGTCCATTGTTATTGGACAACCTTAAAAATTACATTTATCGTGAAAAAATAATGTTTGCCGCCACTTGCGCTTTGAACGGAATGACTGCATTTGGAAAAAGAATGGGCGATTGGGGTGTTCACAGCATAGGACACACCTTATCCGTTCTTTATGATATTCCTCATGGTGCCTCCCTTTCTGTGGCTTACCCCGCCTGGATGAAACATTTTAAAGAGACCGTTGCAGATAAAATTAAATTGCTCGGCAGGGAAGTTTTGGGGAGCTCTGACACAGGAGAAACAATTGAACAACTAGAATATTTTTTCAAGCATATTCAGGCACCTGTTAGGCTCTCCGAATTTGGACTCAATGGTCAGCATAAAAAAGAAATTATTGAAAATCTTTTACACAATAAAGCCAGTGGCGATAATATTACAATGTCAATAAAAGATTACAACAATATATTTGATTTAATGACATAATTTGTTTTTTATTCAACACAATTATTCAATTGTCTTATATAAAAAACATTTCAAGTATTTTTTCTAAATTTGCACCATCTATTAACTCGAAAAATAATTTCATGAAAAAACTTCTATTTTTTACTTTGATTTTCTCTCTATACTATATGAATATTAATGCGCAAGTAAGTTTGGGAGGAACACCTTTAAGTTTTGATTATCCGAATCTTGAGAAAATAATAGATTTCATATCTATCCCCGCACCAAATCTTGATGCTTTAGCCTCAGAAGATGCAGAACGTGTTGCCAAAAGTGAACCATACCGCATAGGGGTTTCAATACCTGTTGATTTGAACTTGAATAATTCCGGAACGTGGATCAATCTGCCTGATAATAACGGAAGTTTGTGGAGACTTTCTTTACGTTCGGAAAGTGCACTGGCAATAGGGCTAAGTTACAGAGACTTCTTCCTGCCGGAGGGGGCAACGCTTTTTATTTATAATAAAGACAAATCCATGATACTTGGCGCATACACCGAAATCAATAACATAGATAACCGTTCTTTTGCAAATGAATATATTCAGGGCGATGAATTTACTCTTGAATTATTCGTACCTGAAAATCGAGTCAATCAAGTTGCACTGAATATCAGCTCTGTTGAATATTTTTACAGAGGGATTAATTTTCCCAATCAATCTAAATCATCAGACTATTGTGAGGTAGATATTAATTGCCCTGAAGGAGCCAACTGGCAGGATGAAAAAAAAGGTATATGTAAAATTGATATTAAAATTGGTAGCGCATGGTTTAACTGTACGGGTTCATTGATGAACAATACTAAAAATGACTGTAAACCTTACATTTTGCTTGCCGACCACTGCATTTATTATGGAGGCTACCCTTCTGCTTCTGATTATAATTCCTGGGTTTTCAGATTTCATTATGAGAGAACTACCTGTGGGGGCTCCACAAATGCCGCTGTAAAAACAATGACCGGATGTGCTCTGAAAGCTCATGATACATATGGACAAACATATACGGGTTCTGATTTTTGTTTGGTACAATTAAATTCAACAATTCCTACTACACATAATGTTTATTATAACGGATGGGACAGGTCAACTTCTGCAAGTTCAAGCGGAGTCGGAATTCATCACCCTTCGGCAGATGTAATGAAAATCTCCACATATACTACAACCCTGACAAATTCAAATTATGGTACTACACATTGGAAGGTGTATTGGGCAGCTACAGTTACCGAGCATGGAGTTACCGAAGAAGGTTCTTCCGGTTCTCCATTATTTAACAGTTCCGGCAGAGTTGTAGGAACTCTTACCGGTGGCTCGTCTTATTGTTCCACTCCTAACGACCCGGATCATTACGGAAAATTTTCCAAACATTGGGATGCAAACGGAAGCGTTCCTGCCAAACGCCTTAAAGACTGGCTGGACCCAACACCATCCACAGGAGTTACTTATGTAAACGGTATCGCCACCTGTAATTCGGCAGGTATTTTTGAAAATTTCCCACAAGAAGAAAAAATACAAATCTACCCTTCTCCTGCCAACGATGAGATATATTTGAATTTTTCTGTTGTCGGAAATAAAATTGAAAATGTAATTATCTACAACATCATGGGCGTTGCTGTAAAAAACACCCCCCTGCTCATTCTTGAAAACGGGAAAGCATCAATAAATATCAGCGACCTGAGTGACGGCGTTTATTTTCTGACAGCCCAAAATGATAAAGTCATCTTTAAAGGCGACTTTATAAAACTAAAATAATTTTTTCATGAAGAAGCTATTATTAATACCGGCTTTTGTTTTCATCTCACTAAGTTGTAAAGCGCAAATAAGCCAGGGCGGGTCTCCTTTGAGTTTTAGTCTGCCTGAAATTCCTCAAACATTTGAAACAAAAATATTACAGCAGCCTGACATGAATTTTATTGGCATGGAAGATACTGATGATGAAAAAAACGGAGTATTAAGAAAAATAGCACGTTCGGTTTCCGCTGACATTAACCTGAATAATTCCGGCACATGGGAAGTGTTATCTGATGGCAACAGGATATGGCGCCTTAAAATTGTTTGTAAAGATGCCCTGGCACTTGGTGTATATTATAACAGATTCTGGTTGCCCGATGGTGCAAAATTATTTTTATACAACGAAAATAAATCTCAGGTTTTAGGTGCTTATACCAAAGAAAATAACCACGAATCCGGTTTATTTGCTAATGAACTGATAGCCGGTGATGTGGTCATTCTTGAATATTTTGAGCCTGCAAGGACACAGGGAGCCTCGATAATTCAAATTTCAGAGATTGCATATGTTTACAGGGACTTTAACCCAAGAAACGGCGAAAAAGATTTTGGCGAGTCAGAAAGCTGTGAAGTTAATATCAATTGTTCAGAGGGGGCTAACTGGCAGGATGAAAAAAAAGGTGTGGCGCGTATCATGATTAAAGTTGGGTTTAGCTATGGCTGGTGCACAGGCACCCTGCTAAATAACGAGCGGGAAGACTGCACTCCTTATTTTCTAACTGCAGATCACTGTGGGGAGGGAGCGTCCACAGCAGATCTGAATCAATGGGTTTTTTACTTTAACTATGAAGCACCAGGATGTCCAAGCCCTTCTACAGAACCAAGCTCTAATACAATGACTGGTTGTGCCTTTAAATCTTCGGGAGGAAATGGCGGCAGTACAGGTTCTGATTTTTACCTTGTGCAATTAAACCAGACACCAAGTTTTAATCCTTATTATAACGGATGGGGCAGAAACGACAATCCCAGTTCCAGCGGCGTCAGCATTCATCATCCTTATGGAGATATAAAGAAAATTTCCACTTACACAACAGCATTAGTATCATCCACATGGCAATCTGTACCCAACACACATTGGAGGGTAGTTTGGGCAGCTACGGCTAATGGGCACGGGGTTACAGAAGAGGGTTCTTCAGGTTCGCCCATTTTTAACAGCAACGGACAAGTGGTTGGAGACCTTACCGGGGGAGGCTCTTATTGCAATACGCCCACACAGCCCGATCTTTATGGAAAATTTTCATATTCCTGGGACCAAAATGGAACGACACCGGCTACCAGATTAAAAGATTGGCTTGACCCTGATGAAACAGGTATCACAACGCTGAATGGTTTTTACTGCGGCGGAGGCACAGCTCTTAATGCTAATTTTTCCGGTACGCCAACATCAATTCCTGTGGGAGGTACTGTTGACTTTTCAGACTTATCTTCCGGCAGTCCAACATCGTGGTCATGGACTTTTACCGGAGGAACTCCTTCATCTTCCGCAACACAGAATCCAACAGGTATTCAATATAATACAGCCGGCATTTATCCTGTATCCTTAACCGCAAGTAACGCAACCGACACGGATACAGAAACAAAAAACAACTACATTACCGTAGGGGACCCTCCTCCAGCAGCAGATTTTGTCGGCAATCCCACAAGTGTTCTTGTTGGCGGAACCGTCAACTTTACAGATTTATCGGGAGGCAGCCCCACTTCGTGGTCATGGACTTTTACCGGAGGAACTCCTTCATCTTCAACTTTACAAAACCCCACAGGAATACAATATAATGCTCCCGGAAGTTATGCCGTATCCCTCACAGCAACAAATGCAAACGGCTCTGATACCGAAACCAAAACAGCATATATCTATGTTGGAAATGAACCCGGATTAATACAGTGCGACTCTTTACGTTATCCTCTACCCGGAAATTTGGTTATGTATTCTGTGTATTATCCAAATGGAACTTATGGCTATGTTTCAGGGAACAATGGTTATTCCGACAAAGCAAAGGCAGATTTTTTTACACCCATGGCTCCTTTTACAAAAATTGAAGGCGTATTATTTAAATTCGGCAGAGCAAAAAGACTGTCTTCGCATCATAACAATATTGCTGTTCATGTATGGGATAACTCAGGTCCTGGCGGCTCTCCGGGAAATATTTTGTTGACCGACTCTATTCCTTTTGCTCAAATAATTTCGGATGTTAACAACCACAATTATACTTTTTTTGAATTTTCAACTCCTTTAGATGTTACGAATTCTTTTTTCCTTGGAGTTGTCCTTCCTTCATTGCCGGGCGATACTCTAGCTCTTATGACAAACAAATCCGGGCAATCGTTACCGGGAACAGCATGGGAATTATGGCAAAATGATTTATGGTACCCCTATTCCAATATAAGTTCATGGTCATACGATCTTTCTCACGCCATATTTCCGGTTCTTTGCAACCCTCTTTATTTCAATATTCCCGAAAACAAAAGTTTGAACATTAACATTTATCCGAACCCCACCAATGAATTTGCCAATGTTTCTTTCGGAACAAACTACTATGAAAACATTCGGGTGCGGGTATATAACCTTGTTGGAAAAGAAGTTAAAAACTTTGTATTTAAAGGAAGTTCCACGAATGTAATCCGGATAGACCTTTCAGATTGCCCTGCAGGAGTTTATATGTTGAATATTCAAACTGATAACTTCACGACAGGCAAAAAAATTACTTTACTTAAATAAATTAATAAAACTGTCATCATACTTTCCGGCAGTTTATTCGAATGACAAACCAGCTTGAATATTACTTGGAAAAGAATTTCATTAAAGGCAAAGAGAATATCTCTATCGCAAAAAAAATTCTTGACGCAAAACAGATAAATGTTGATGATTGTTATTATCTCTATAAAAAAGCTGATACAGGGTTTCTGGCTTTACTCGCAACTTATGTTAGGCATAAGAAAAACAAATCGAAAGTTTTTTTTATCAGAAACACACATCTGGAGCCCAGTAATATTTGTGTCTATAATTGTAAATTTTGTTCTTTTAATGATAAGTCCGGAATTTTAAAAGGCTGGAATCATTCATATGACACGATAATGCAAAAAGTTGCACAAACAAATAAAAACATTAAAGAAATTCATATAACCGGCGCCTGTCATCCTGATGCCACACTGAAATCTTTTATTGAACTCATCATGCTGGTGAGGAATATTTTACCTGAAGTCCATATTAAAGCTTTCTCTGCTGCAGAACTTTTTTATGTTTGCAATAAGGAAAAAATACCTTACGAAATAGGGATAAAAACATTAATTAAAGCCGGGATAAACTCTATCCCTGGCGGTGGCGCCGAAATTTTTGACGAAAAAATAAGGAAAAAAATCTGTCCGGAAAAAGTTTCTTCTGCAGCGTGGCTAAAAATTCACAAAACAGCACATCAATGCGGATTGTTTTCAAATGCCACCATGCTTTACGGCCATATTGAAAATTTTAAACACCGCATTGACCATATGTTACTCTTAAGAAATTTGCAAACCGAAACATCCGGATTTAAAGCTTTTATTCCCTTAAAATACAAAAAAAACAATACCCTGCGTATTCAGGAAACTACCCTTTTGGATGATATGCGGAATTATGCCATTGCAAGAATTTTTCTTGATAATTTTCCTCATCTCAAAGCTTACTGGCCTATGCTTGGAGAAGAACAGGCTCAGCTCTCTCTTTCTTTCGGAGTGGATGATATAGATGGAACTATTGACGATACCACAAAAATCTATAACACGAAAACAAATAGTAAAAACAGCTTAAGCACCGGGGAGCTTAAACATATTATCAGTCAGGCGGGTTTTAAGCCTGTGCAAAGAGATTCAGATTACCGGACTATATGAGATTAAAAAGGCCAGAAATTATTATCGAACCAAATTTTTTCTTTCAGTTCGTTATCCAGCTCATTTAAAATTTTCACATGACCTTTTTCCCAGTCGGCCAGCCACATAAAGAGCTCTTTTATGCTGACATCAGAAGATCGATTAGCAAATTCGGTATAAACTTCAACGGCTTTATTTTCCATATCTATAGACGCAGAAATAGCTGCGGCTTCATAGCCGGCTCCGCTTATCTGGTTTTTTATTTCCGGCGATAATATCATATTTACCACATTTTCGTCAGACACTTCTGGAAGTGTCTGGTGGTCGGGTTTGCCGGTATTTTTAATACTGCTGTATTGTTTTGAAAGATATTCGGCGTGAAGTTTTTCTTCACTGGCCATTATATTGAAAATGTTTTTTACATCTTCGCTTTTAGTCTGTTCGGCCACATTTTTATAAAATGCTTGTCCGCGGGCTTCCATAAGTATGGCGCTTTTTAAAATTTCCAGAGCTTTTTCATTTTCCATGTTTTAAATATTAATTTGTTTTTATTTTTCAAATACTATAAGTTTTTTAATGAGTAGTAGTGTATAATCTCCATTTATTTATCACAGCTTGCATATCTTCCGGAATTTCTGAATCAAAAAAAACATTTTTCTTGCTCGCAGGGTGCTTAAACCCCAGTGATTTGGCATGCAAGGCCTGTCGTGGTAATTCCTTAAAACAGTTTTCAACAAACTGCCGGTATTTGGTAAAAGTTGTTCCCTTTAAAATAGCATTACCACCGTAAGCTTCATCGTTAAACAACGAATGCCCTATGTGTTTCATGTGGGCGCGTATCTGGTGGGTACGGCCTGTTTCAAGTGAACACTCAATAAGGGTAACATAACGAAAACGTTCCAGCACTTTGTAATGTGTGATGGCTGTCCGCCCGACTTCCCCGTCAGGGTAAATATCCATAATTTTCCGGTTACGGATGCTGCGCCCGATATTGCCTTCAATAGTTCCCTGCTCTTTATCAAAATCGCCCCAAACCAAAGCAACGTATTTTCTGTCAATGTCGTGTTCAAAAAAGCATTTCGACAGCACAGCCTGGCTGCGCTCATTTTTTGCCACTACCAGTATTCCGGAAGTGTCTTTGTCAATGCGGTGCACCAGCAGCGGCTGTGCTTCACTTTCCTGAAAATAATATAGTAATGCATTTAACAAAGTACCGGTATAATTTCCGTAGCCGGGATGCACTACCATGCCGGCAGCTTTATTCACTACGATGATATCTTCATCTTCAAAAACGATTTCAAAAGGTATGTCTTCAGCTATCAGTTCAAATTCGTGGGGCGGGTGGGGCATTACCACCGAAATAATATCTCCGGGTTTTATTTTATAACTGGACTTAACCGGCTTGTCGTTCACCAGTATGGCGCCCGCATCAGCAGCACTTTGAACTTTGCTGCGCGATACATGTGCAATGCGGTCAGTAAGAAACTTGTCTATGCGTACCGGCTGTTGCCCCGGGTCAACCAGAAAGCGATGGTGTTCATAAAATTCTTGTTCATCATCAGGTGAAACCTTGTGCTCCTGCATGAAGTATGTGTTTAACGAGTAATCACCAGTTTTTCTGTAAAAACCTTTTTGGTATTATTGTCTGAAAGACGTATCATGTAAACGCCTTTAACTAAATCTGAAACATTTAACTGCCTTGTAAAAGGAACATTGAATATATTCCTTCCCAGAAAATCAAAAACTTCAATAGTCAATTGCCCGGAGTTGTCGGAATAATCGGAAGGCAGGGTAATATTCACAATTCTGGTGCTAGCAGGGTTTGGATATATAGAGAAATGCAAATCTTTTTCAGGATTTTCATGTACGCTTAAATACTGTTGCCATTTTTTCCCCAACAACGGCCTTATCATCAAAGCCCCGTTAAAAGAGGAGTTTACCCAACTTCCTCCCACATTATAAAACATGTTTGTTTTTGCATTGTTGTTTCTGTCAAAACCCACATTCAGATTGTTATCTGTAACCTGTTGCCAGCCGACATAAAAAGTTCCTTCAATGAGCAAAGTTGTATCACTAAATACGTAAGTACAATATTCATTAATACTATCCGTAATGACCGGTTGTTTTTGCGGTGATTTATAAACGAGGGTTTCGGGGTTGAGCGACGACCATACCATCAGGTTAAAATATTTACTTGCTGTGGAACTGTATGTTTGATTAAAATAAATCTGTACGCCACCCAGTGTGTCAGGTTGATTCAGGTTAAATTTATAAGCAAGCTTTGAGTTTTCGCCTGAAAGTCCGTATCCGTTTTCTGCAGAACCATCGTCGTAAGCAAAATAATTATTAAACTCCTGTATGTATCTTACTGTGTCGTTTAAAAGTATTTCGTCGGTCCATCCATTGCTCGACAGCATATGCGTTATCGAAAAAGCAGTTTTTTCCATTCCAGCCAGTGAGGGCAATGAAAAATCTACAACCGGCGAAGTATGTAATTGATAGTTATGATATCCGTTAGTAATAAACGGGAGAATATCCCATACCCCGCCCGACTTTGTATAGGTGAAAGCACCTCCTATTTCGTTCACAACATATTGGCATGAAATGTTGTCAAGCACATTATTTAGGTTACTGATTTTTAAATGAAGCGTGTCTGTGAGTTCCGAGTCGTTAAACTGCCTTATGGGCATTTGTTGGTAATTTTTAAGTATGGCGGGAGCCTTGTCGACAAATGTTACATCGGCAAAAACAGTATCATTTTTACTGCGTTCTGTATTCAGATACACATAATCAACATTCCACTGGTCAGCATTGCTTTGCCAGCTGGGCATACTGAAGGGGGCAATGCTGGCATAATTTTTAAAACGGAATTTAAAGCCTTTCTGTATATATGTAGTATCGGTAATAGGTATCATAACCTGCTTAAAGTATGTATTATATTTTGTCAGGAATGTGTCAAGTTTCATACCCTGCGAAGCCCATATTGTATTCCACTCGTCCAGATGCGGGGAATAAAATTCAAGAACAAGAGAGTCGTCTGTTTCCGGAGCATCGGCATTGCCCTGTGGTTGATAATAAAAACTAAAATATATGGAATCGGCAGCGGTAATGGCTGTTGGAGTTCCATTAAATAGTGAATCAAGTCGTATCGGCAATGATGTCAGAACATCGGAAATAAAGGGCGTAGTAGTTGCATTAGGATATACGGCCCCTGTGTCATTTAAAACATCAAAAGTGGCAACTCCCAAGCTCGGAGGATTGATAGAGTATCCGCTATTAATGAAAACATCCCTGTCTTCCCACAAAGTGTCACTGGGAAAAACACTTTTAACACCTGAAAAATCGTCCACAAAAGGCAATTTTGCTTCTGTTGCCTGTTTAATAACATTGATTTGTTCAAGGTTTTTTGGTAATAATTTGGAATTTATATAGATACCGGTTAAATACTCCTGTGCGTTAAGAGTACAGCTTATGACGACTAAGACAACAGGGATTATGAGCTTTTTAATCATCGGTATTGTTTTTATTATTAGTAAAATCATATTTTTTTTCTGAGCGGTACCATACATCCACTGTACCTCCATACTGAATAGCAGTATTGGCTTCAGGCCTCTGTTTGTAAACTCTTGCAACGGTAGTATCATTACCGTCTAAAAAAATTTCATTCCCGATATTCAAAGAAGCGCTTTGTAATATAGATAATACCTGGTTTTGCTTTTTACCAAACAAGTCCGGGGCTTTTGTGCTTTCATTATCTTCTCCCTTTCCCAATACCAAATCAATGCTTGAGCCTTTTTCAATAAGTGTTCCTTCTTTAATGTCAGCGCCTTTGAATTTCTGGCGCAGAACAGCATTGTGAGCGATGTCGGGGACATAGGTCAGTGAGCCAGCTTTCAGCCCGTAAGTTTCAAGCATGGACAAAGCCTGCCGCATAGTCAGGTCAATGAGGTTAGGCATATTTACCTGTTCGGGATTCAGTGCAACAACCGTGAGGTATATTTTTCTGTTTTTTTTAACTTTTGTGCCCGGCAAAGGATCTTGTTTTATCACACTACCCTTGGGCTGAGCATTATCATACAAAGAATCGTTTATTATATATTTTATGTCATGGTCAGAAGCAAAATCTTCAAGGTCAGCAATAACAACGCCGTAAAAATCAGGAACAATGATGTAACTTCCATGACGTGTATAAGCATTAAGCAATTTTAAAGATACCCATATAATCACCACCGTTAGTACAATGGCTATCATGGTGTGTCGTAAAAAAATTTTGCTTTTTAAAAATTTAAGAAAGCCCATGCACGTAAAAAATTTATCAGGTAAAAAACTGAATGAGTGCGAATTATTAACTTTTTTTACATTAAAATATTGTAACCGCCTGCAAATATAACAAAAAAAGGACGATACATAAATCACAAATTCTGGTTAAATTTGCGCAAAATAATAAGTGTATGAAGAAAAATATTGCGATACTGGCCGGGGGATTTTCTGACGAGTATGAAATTTCAATTAAAAGTTCCCGTATGCTGATAAATAACATTGATAAAAAAAAGTATAATTGTTATTTAATTTGTATCACGCGCTTAAAATGGGTTTATATTGATGAGAAAAACAAAGAATACCCTGTTGACAAAAATGATTTTTCCGTAAAGATTGGTAAAACAAAAATAACTTTCGATTGCGTTTTTAATATCATTCATGGTACGCCCGGTGAAGATGGAAAAATTTTAGGATATTTTGATTTGCTTGGTATTCCATATACTTCAAGCAACCACTGTGTTTCTGCGTTTACCTTTAACAAAGCGTATTGCAATAGTATCGTTGAATCCTTAGGTGTCAGCGTACCCAAATCCGAGCATCTTTTCAAGAGAGATAAATATAATATTAAGAAAATTATAGAAAAAATTAAGCTTCCGGCATTTGTAAAACCATGCAATGGCGGCTCAAGTTTCGGGACTTCTAAGGTAAAAACCACGGGCGAAATGGAAAAAGCCATACAATTGGCCTTTAGTATTGATGATGAAATACTTGTTGAAGAATTTATTAACGGTACAGAAATAACCTGCGGCCTTTTCAGGTTTAAAAACCGCATGATGGTTTTGCCTGTTACAGAAATAGTCCCAAAAACAGATTTTTTTGATTACGAAGCGAAATATAAAGGAATGTCGGAAGAAATAACTCCGGCGCGTATCTCACAGAATGAAGCCAATTTGTGTTCGGCAACTTCTGTTTTTTTATATAACAAACTAAACTGTGAGGGGGTAGTGCGTATTGATTATATTATTACCAAGGGAGGAAAAATGTTTTTTCTTGAAGTGAATACTGTTCCCGGGATGTCTGATGTAAGTATCGTCCCCAAACAAGCAAAAGTCTTTGGCTATAAACTCCCCGAATTGCTTGATATGCTTATCGAAGAGGCGATGAGCTGTAAAAAAAATCTTTAACAACAGAATTATTTAAACGCTTTTTCCGGCAACCCATCTCCCCGCAAAGATAATCGCTCAAAATAAGATGGTACGTCTTTACCGCAAAGAGCATCTACATATATTTTTGCCAGGTACTGCCCCAGCATAAACCCCTGGCCGCGCAAGCCAAGGAATAATCCCGATTTTGTGTCAATAATCATTCGGGGCTCAATGTAATAACCTGCCCATATTGCCTGAAACCCTACCGATGACAACCGGGGAACCCAGTCTATGAATATCTCTGTAGCAATTTCAAGGAATTCTTTAGAGTTTATTTTCAGGTTTTTATCGGCTTCCTGAGGGTCAACAGCCGGTGATGCGCAGCCGATAATCTGCCCGGTTTCGGCAAGCTGCTGGCCGTAAACAGCAACAAATCCTTTGTATTTGCGGCGGTCAATAAGCATATCCAAAGGTTGGCCATTGATACCAAGCGGCGGAAGGCGGCGCGTGATAAAGGCCTGGTGCTTTACCGGATATAAGCCGGTATCAAGACCCAGCATACGGGCAAATTTTTCTCCTTCAGGACCCAAAGCATTAATGAAAATATCCGTATGATATTCCACATATTCTTTGTTGTGTTTTCTGACAAGAACTACATATTTTTCCCCTTCTTTGGTAACATTAATCAATTGACAATCTTCGAGTATTGTGCCTCCGTTTTCTATGCCGATACGGCGAATTAAATCAATTACCCTGCCCGGAGTTGCCTGCCAGCAATTGTTGGTAACAAAGGCTCCCAGATATTTATCCAATAACGGATTGATATATGGAGAAATTATACTGGTAAAATCTTTGGGTGAAAGCATATACGCATCCGACCACGACATACTTTCAACGCATGCTTTGTATGTTGGTTCATCATGAGCGAAAGTAATATAACGTGTTTGGTGGAAGTCAATGTTTTTAATTTGTTGCAACTCTTTGAATATCTCCAGATTGTGTTCGGCGATATCAGCAATTTCGGGCAAGCTGAATGCGGGGCGGCCTCCGGCAATGTTTCTCCACGATGCGCCACGCCCATAATTTATCAAAACGGGTTTCATACCGGCTTCCGCTAAATAACGAAACAAAGCACTACCCCCGATACCACCTCCGGCAACAAAAGAAGCCACTTCAATTTTTTTAATTTCCTTTCCGGCAACTGTAGTGTGAATTTTATTTGAAACAGTTTTTGGGTAAAGCTCTCCGAAATTTATTTGATTCGACAACGGCCCGCGGGGAGTTGCCTCTCCGACAAGCGAAATGTCGTATCCGCGCAACACCTGTTTCAAACGCCTTATACAGCGTTTTCCCCTGCAGGCACCCATGCCGAGTCGTGTTGTGTGTTTAATTTCGTCAACGGAAATAAACTGCCTGTCACCAATGACATCTAAAATTTCAGTCAGAGTAACATCATCACAATGACATACATATTTTTCAAGTTCTTTGGATTTTTCCGTAGTAAGAAATTTTATTTTTTCAGGATAATTATCTTTTATAATAAAGCCTCTAACCGCTGTCAGAGTTTCACCATGAATGCTCAACGATTTCACCCTGACGATATCGGTTTTATTTGGTTTTTTCAGCACTTTTTCAATGATGCCTTCGCCGAGTTTTTGTCCGTTATTCCCAACCAGAAACACTTCTGACATTTCCTCTACATGATATTCCACAGGCAGGAAAAGCCAATCCTTTTTTAAACTATAGCCGAATATTGCCAAACCCGGACATTGATAAACACAATCCATACATCCCACACATTTATTAAAATCAATCTGAGGAGCAGTGCTTGTGGAAGTTTTGGTGATAGCCCCGTGCGGACAGGCAAATTCGCAGGGATTACAGGCAAAGCCGTATAAACAATCAATCAACACAAAGGGTTTCTCCGTCATACGCTCAGGAGTGGGTATATACACATCTTCAATCACCCGGATGGGATGCTGCTGTGAATCAATATATTCCTTGGATGTTGCAAGATATTCATCGTAGTTGAAGGGCTCGTTCATTTCGTTTAAAATCTCAAAAGCAACCTGCTTGCCCCGGACTACTGCACTGGTGCCTTCGCCAATGCGTATTGCATCACCGGCACCGAAACAATTTCTGCCGAAAATTTCATTTCCTTTTATCAGTAGCTGGTCGTCAGGCACAAGCCCTGTGCAAATATTTATGGCATCAATGCCGTCAATTATTTTTTCCGTTCCGGGTATGGGCTGAAAATCTTTACATTCAGCTACCACAGCTCCCAATATCCGGTCGTGTTTTTCATTCGGAATGGCTTTGATGAGGATGTGAGAAAGAATGACTGGAATTCCCAGGCGCCTTACACGATTTGCCTGGACGGGAAATCCACCCTCAACGGGCATAGCTTCAATGATAGCTTTTACTTTCGCTCCTGCTTGCATCAACTGGTAAGAGGTAAGATATCCGATATTACCAGCGCCAACCGTCAGCACATTTTTCCCCAGTAGTGTAAACTCGTTGTTCATCATTTTCTGAACCACGGCAGCAGTATAAACCCCCGGCAAGTCATCGTTTTCAAATGCCGGCATAAAAGGCACGGCTCCGGTGGCCACCACTAAATAATCAGCATCCACAAAAAAAATGTCTTCGGTTTTAAGGTTTTTAACAGCAATGCGTTTGCCTTCAAGGATATCCCAAACTGTGGAATTCAGCATAATGCCGTCGTGGTTATCTCCGGCAAGTGTTGTAGCAATATCAAATCCTCGCATACCGCCGAATTTCTTTTTTTTCTCGAAAAAGAAAAACTGATGGGTTTGCATGATAAACTGACCACCGATTTTATCATTATTATCCAGCACTATGTTTGATATGCCATACTTATTCAGTTCTTCACGGCAAGCAAGCCCCGCAGGGCCGGCACCGATAATCACCACATCCGTTTTATAAACATCATGAGGTTTTTCAGTTTGCGGTTTGGTAATTTCTGGAGTGTAATCTTTCGGGATTTCAGAAACTTCTTTAACACCATCAACCAGCGTAATACATATTCGTTTTATTTTCCCATTCACAAGCATTTCACAAGCGCCGCATTTGCCAATACCGCATTCCAGACTTCTTTCGCGGTTTTTTAAGCTGTGGCTGTGTACGGGAAATCCTGCCTGATGAAGGGCCGCAGCAATGGTATACCCGGATTGTCCTTCAACGGTTTTCCCTTCAAAACGAAAAGTAACATTGGAAGTTCCTTTTACTTCGAGTATAGGGTGTGACGATATCTTAAACATAATCTGAGTTTGTAAAATATTTATTTTTAGTTTTTGAAAAACACTACAAAATTATATTATTCGCCGCTCACAACTGATTTTTTTCAGAAAATTGTTTTATGAAACGAGGTTACTACATATAACATATTGCCTTACAGAAATATAAAGCATCGTAGTATTTCAGGGGTGAAGCCAGAATTTCTGATTGTAATAATAAGCCGAAAAAGGACTTTAGTCATGATTGATTTGATTAAATCAGTAATAATAAGTTTTAGAATAGATATATTTGTAAAACTGTAAAAGGCACTCATATGACAAAAAAACTGAAAGAATTCAATGAATATCGCAGCAAAATGAACGAGAAGCTTTTGGCTGCCGATGGTAATTTTATGAAACGTTTTTTTAATCTTGACACCAACGCATATCTCGACGGGGCACTACCAGTAAAAACAAAAGAAATGCTCGGGCTGGTGGCTTCCATGGTGTTGCGTTGCGATGACTGTATAAAATACCACCTGATAAAGTGCCATGAACAAAAACTTACCAGGGGAGAATTATTTGAGGTTTTTGCCATTGCTAACCTAGTGGGCGGCTCTATCGTGATTCCGCATACCCGCCGGGCACTTGAGTTTTGGGAAGAGTTAAATTAAGCAACGTTAGGATGATTGAGCACCAACTTGCTTTTAGACAGTCATCCCGACACAAGTCGTTTTTTATGCTTTAATAATGATGCTGCATTTTATTATTTCGCTTTGCTTACTACATTTGTATGCTTATATGTTATGAAGCAACAGGCAGTTTTTAAAATCATATGTTTATTACTGGTAATAAATTTGCCGGTTTTTGTTTCTGCTCAAAGCGACAAAACCCTGATTACAAAAATCATGGGAACCGTGATTGATGCAAGCACAAAAATACCAATACCCTTTGTGAATGTATATTTTGCAGGCAGCGATGTGCAAACCGTTACCGACTTTGATGGAAAGTATTCTATAGAAACAAAAAACGCCAAAGATTCTCTCACCGCACAATATATGGGATATGTAAGCCGTAAGTTGCCGGTGGTAAAAAACAAATTCCAATTTATAGATTTTGAACTTCAGCCCCAATCATTTGAACTTGCAGAGGCTGTGATTCTACCTGGAGAAAACCCCGCAGAGGTGTTGCTGAAAAAAGTAATTCAAAACAAGGAAAATAATGATATCGCTTTTCTCGAATATTATAAGTATGAAGCTTATACCAAAATACAAATTGACGCAAACAACTACACGGAAAAATTTCAAAATAGCCTGGTGATGAAACCCTTTAAATTTGTTTTTGAAAATTCCGATACTTCAGTTATTAACGGCAAGGTTTTTTTACCTGTATTTTTTTCCGAAGCAGTTTCTGACATATATTATCGCAGAAGTCCAAAATCTTATAAAGAACTTATCAGGGCAAGCAAAGTTACAGGTATGGAAAACAAAACTTTGTCACAATTTTTTGGGGATACCTATTTAAAAATAAATATTTATGACAACTACAATGTATTGTTTGAAAAAAACTTCGTCAGTCCCATTGCCAATTTTGGCCTTTCATATTACAAATATTATTTAATAGACAGCAATTACATTAACAATAGATGGTGCTATCACATTATGTTCAAGCCGCGCCGTTCGCAGGAACTTACCTATACCGGCAGTCTCTGGATACACGACTCAACATATGCTGTTGTTAAGGTAAACATGCGGGCAGTAAAAGATGCTAATATTAATATCATTAATGAAATTGTTTTTGACCAGGAGTTTACCTTTGTTAATGACAAGTATTGGATGCCAATAAAAGATAATATTGTTGCCGACCTGAACATCACAGAAAACCTTAGCAAGGTGATGGGCATTTATCTTCATAAAAAAACATCATATCAAAATTTTCTGGTTAATCTACCTGCTGATTTAAGCATATATAAACTGACTGATGCTATATCTATCACTGACAGTGCAGTAAAACTTTCCGACGATTATTGGGAAAAAAACAGGCCTGAAGAGCTTACAAAAGAAGAAAAAAGAATCGGGAAACTTGTTGACACTATCCAAACCTTAAAAATGTATAAAATTTATAAAGGCGTTTCGGAAGCACTTTTGGGTTTTGGGTTTAATGTAGGATATATTGACATCGGCCCGGTTTTATCTGCATACAGTTCAAATCCGGTAGAAGGTAATCGTTTCAGAATTGGTTTTCGGACAAGCAGCAAATTAAGCACAAACTTTCAGTTTATCACCCATGTTGCTTATGGTGATTTGGATGATAAGTTTAAATACGGTGCCAGTTTTTATTATATGTTTCGTAAAAATCCGCATACACTGGCTGGTGTGCGCTACCGTAACGACATAGAACAACTCGGTCAAAGTGAAAATGCTTTTAGTGAAGATTATTTTTTCCGGTCTGTCCTGGCCCGCAATCGCTCGGCAAATCTTACTATGGCACAAGATATTATGTTTTTTGTCGAAAACGACTGGTTTATGGGTTTCTCAAACATGCTTTACCTGACATATAAAAAATTTTACCCCATTTCCGGTGAATCTGTTTTTAAGTATAACGACAATCAACAGGTTTTTACAAAAAATAACATTACCATTGCCGAGATTAAACTGGTTACTCATTTTGCTTATAACGAAAAGTTTATTTCCGGGGCTTTCAGGAGGAGAAGCATCGAAACAAAGTATCCGGTTTTGGATGTAGCTTATGTGTATGGCATGAAGAATGTTTTAAATAGTGATTACGAATATCATAAAATTGACATTAGTATAAAACAAAAAAGAATCAATATAGGAAGTATTGGCTGGTCGCGATGTTCCCTGAATCTTGGAAAAATCTGGGGAACGCTACCCTATCCGCTTTTAAAAATTCATGAGGGCAACGAGACGTATATGTGGGATGAACATTCATTCAATACCATGAATTATTATGAATTTATCAGCGATCAGTATTTCAGTTGGTATTATACACATCATTTTGACGGCCTTCTTTTTAATAAAATTCCTTTGCTGAAAAAGCTGAGATGGAGGGAAGTTGTTTATTTCAGGGGCTTGATAGGAAGTATCAATAATAAAAACAAAAATTACAGTGTTTTTCCTGAAAATGTTTACTTTCTTAACAAGCCTTATTGTGAAACCGGCTTTGCTATTGAAAATATCTTTAAAATATTACGTGTTGACGGCATATGGAGGCTTAACTACCTCGATCACCCTCACACGCGTAAATTTATGGTTATGGTTTCTCTGTGGTTTAATTTTTAGTGTATTTTTGTTTGTCAATTATAGTACTATGTTATTACGTACCGATAACCTTGTAAAAAAATACCGCTCACGTACAGTGGTCAAAAATGTTTCTTTGGAGGTTAAGCAGGGTGAAATTGTTGGATTACTCGGGCCAAACGGCGCCGGAAAAACAACTTCTTTTTACATGATTGTTGGCCTTATTAAACCCAATTCGGGAGGCGTTTTTCTGGATGAAAAAAATATTACAGACGAGCCTATGTATCGCAGGGCACAAACCGGCATTGGTTATTTGCCACAGGAAGCCTCCGTATTCAGAAGATTAAGCGTGGAGGATAATGTCATGGCGGTCCTTGAATTTACCAAACTAACAAAAATCCAGCAGAAAGAGCGCCTAGAAACGCTTTTAAATGAATTTGGCTTGCAGCAGGTACGAAAAAACAAAGGCATTACTCTTTCAGGAGGCGAACGCCGCCGGACAGAAATCGCCAGGGCTTTAGCAATGGACCCAAAATTTATTTTACTTGATGAACCCTTTGCCGGAGTTGATCCTATTGCTGTTGAAGACATACAAAACATAGTGTCCAAGCTTAAAATAAAAAATATCGGTGTGTTAATAACCGACCATAATGTACACGAAACGCTATCTATAACCGACAGGGCTTATTTACTTTTTGAAGGAACTATTCTCAAATCGGGAACAGCAGAAGACCTTGCAAACGATGAACATGTTAGAAAAGTTTATCTGGGCCAAAACTTTGAATTAAGAAGATAATTTGTTTCGCTACTCGACCGGATTTTCTTCCCGTATAATATGGAAATATTTTCGCTTCACCAAAAAAAGTATCATCAGGGCAAGGTTAAACAATGCTTTTAAAACAAAAGACATAATTATTGCAATCAACAAGATTGCGTGGAATTGTTCTTCATTTACACCTTCCGGAATGGTAAAAACATCTTTCATTATTATCAATGCTTTTGCAAGGATTTCTTCTGCAATAAGTATGGACATCAGGGAATTTATAAACAATGCCATAAAATAAATCGTAGCCACTATCCATATTTTGGCATAGCGTTGATAAATGCCAAAAAGAATTATCAATGGAAAAGCAATGCAAATAAAAAATTGTGCATTTACTGCATACAATTCATAAATTATTCTTCCAAAAAATTCATAGCCGTTATTGTAAATATCCTGTAATGATAAAAGAGCCCCCATGAGCCTAAAAGCCAGAATTACAAAAATTATTTTTAATACAAGCGGTAATGGGCTCCAACCTGTTTTCATTGTTTAATTATTGATTGCTGTATTTCATCGTTTCTTCACTCATATATACAAGCTCTACTCCCGCCATAGAAAACATTTCTTCAGACTCTGCCCCTGCATGATATTTTTTTTCACAAACCACTCTGACAATTCCACAATTAATAATAAGCATGGCACATGTCCGGCAGGGAGTCATTCGGCAATAAAGGGTAGCACCGTCAAGCATGATTCCCCGGCGGGCTGCCTGACATATTGCATTTTGTTCTGCATGAACTGTCCGCATACAATGATTTGTTGTGTGCCCGTCTTCATGGGTAAGCTGCTTAAATAAATGACCCACATCATCACAATGAGGTAACCCCATTGGCGACCCTACATATCCTGTAACAAGAATTTGTTTGTCTCTGGTAATAACACATCCGCTTCGTCCCCGGTCACAGGTGGCCCGCTTGGCAACGGTATCTGCCACTTCCATAAAATAATCGTCCCAGCTGGGGCGTATATGTTTTTTTTTATTTTCTTCTGTCATGTGATTTTAAGTTTTTTAAACAAAACGGCAATCTGCTTGTATAAATCATCAATGCTTCCTTCATTAATAATTTTGTAGTCGGCCATTTCAATACATTTCTGGAGGTTTTGTTTGTTCGGGTCATCCGAGGTCATTTCCCGTTTTTCATTTTCAATAAATGTATGATAGGAAACATGGTCTGTTGCTGAAGCACGCAACTGAATGCGCTGATAACGCAAAGCAGAAGGTGCATCTACGGCAATCAAAATAAAGTGGCCTTTCTTTTTTAAAAGATATGCTTCTCCGGGGGTACGAATACTTTCAATCACGCAATTTTTTTTATTTTTTTCAGCTTTCGCAAAAAGCTGCTCCACAATATATGAGGGAGAATGTTTGGCCCTTAAATCATTAGCCACAGCAACAAGGTTGTCGCGATTTATATCAAGTTTTCTTTTTTCTAATTCCTCAGTTAAAAAAAAACGTACAGAAAAATGAACAAAGTTTTTTTTCTGTACAAGATAATCTACAATTGTTCCTTTTCCCGCACCTAATGTTCCAGTAATTCCTATAATAACCATAAAACAAAGTTACAATAAACACTTATCTGACCAAACAAAATTAAAAAAAAAACGCCTGAAAATTTCAGGCGTTTTTTTAAAGATAAAATGTTTACTTTTTCTTTGCCGGCGCTTTCTTCACAACTTTTTTTGGAGCGGCTTTCTTCACAACTTTTTTTGCCGGAGCAGCTTTCTTAACTACTTTTTTTGCCGGAGCGGCTTTCTTCACAACTTTTTTTGCCGGAGCAGCTTTCTTAACTACTTTTTTTACTACTTTTTTTGCCGGAGCTTTTTTTGCCGGAGCTTTTTTTGTTGTTGCCATTGTAATTTTGTTTTATTAATTTGATGTAAAATTATATACAAAGTTGTTGTAATAATTTTTGTTCAACAAAAAAAATAAACATATTTATTAACAATTTGATTTTTGTCATCACTTTCTGCATCTGTTTGTTTTAAAGCTATACAGAATGTCTTCATCTTTTTTTTTACAAAAATATTTTTGTAAAAAATTTTTTATAAAAAAACAGGCACCAATTTTTTTATTGATGCCTGAAATTTTAAAAGAAAAATTTTTTCTTTTTTATTTTTTCTTTCCACCGCAGCAACCTTTTTTTGCAGGTGCTTTTTTAGCTGGAGCTTTTTTTGCGGGTGCTTTTTTTGCTGTTGCCATAATATTTTGTTTTTGATTATCAATGGCAAATTTATATAGCAATTTTTTTTATGTACTTTTTATTTTAAAAAAAAACAAACATAGATATCAACAATTTTCAACTTTGAAATTCTTAAAAAGAGTATGCTTTTGTTTTTTAATATTTTTCTCTTGTTTCAAATTAATGAATATATTTGTACCCGTATATTAACCAAACTTTATCAATCATGGCTTATAAAATTTCTGAAGATTGCACAGCATGCGGAACCTGTATTGACGAATGTCCAGTCGAAGCTATTTCTGAAGGAGATATTTACAAAATTGATCCGGAAATTTGTACTGAGTGCGGTGCATGTGCTGATGTATGCCCGGTAGAAGCTATTCATCCAGAATAAGCTAAATACCCCGACAAAAAAACCCTTCCCGCAAGGAAGGGTTTTTTGTTTATAATCCGTAACTTTGTGATAAAAGAAATTAGATAACAAGCTTAAAGTTGCAGGATTTTAATTTTATTTTTTAATAATAATGAGAAAAAATATAGATTTTCTTGTCATCGGTTCCGGAATTGCAGGATTGAGTTACGCCCTAAAAGTGGCAACCCGGGGTAGTGTTTGTATTGTTACAAAATCAAAGGCCGAAGAGTCTTCCACTAATTACGCACAGGGCGGTATAGCTGCGGTTATGTACGACCCCGATACCTACGAAAAACATATTAATGACACATTAATCGCCGGGGCGGGTTTGTGTGATGAAAAAATTGTCCGATTAACTATTACCGAATCAACAGAAAGAATACAAGAACTGATAAATTGGGGAACTGAGTTTGATAAAAACCAATCCGGAAAATATGACCTAGCTAAAGAAGGTGGCCATTCGGAGTACAGGGTTCTGCACAGTAAAGACCGCACAGGAGCGGCTATTGAAAAAGCTCTGCTGGATGAAGTAAAAAAAAATAATAATATTGAAATTTTAGAAAACCACTTTGCCATTGATATCATTACCGAGCATCATTTGGGGATTGAAATTAACCGACACACTCCGGAAATAAACTGTTTCGGCGCTTACATTTTAAACCCTCAAGAAAAAAACATTATAACCATCTTGTCAAAAAACACACTGATTGCCACGGGGGGAGCCGGTAATGTTTACAGCAACACCACGAATCCTTCTGTAGCCACCGGAGATGGCATCGCTATGGTTTACCGTGCCAAAGGGAAGGTGGAGCATATGGAATTTCTTCAATTTCATCCTACGGCATTATACAACCCCAAAGAGCGCCCTTCATTTTTAATAACGGAAGCGATGAGAGGTTTTGGCGGAATATTGAAAACTATCAGAGGAAATGAATTCATGCAGAAATATGACACCCGTCAAAGCCTGGCTCCAAGAGATATTGTTGCCCGCGCAATCGACACCGAGATGAAGCTCAGCGGTGAAGAACATGTGTGTCTTGATTGTCGGCACCTGGATAAAAACGAAATGATACGCCGTTTCCCGACAATTTACGCAAAATGTCTGAGCATTGGTATTGACATAACAAAAGAAATGATACCTGTTGTGCCGGCAGCTCATTATATCTGTGGGGGTATCCGAGTAGATGAAAACGGGCGCAGTAATATAAAAAATCTTTATGCAACGGGAGAATGTGCTTGTACTGGGCTTCATGGAGCAAATCGTCTCGCCTCAAATTCCCTGCTAGAATCTGTTGTTTTTTCTCACCGTGCTGCAATGGATGCTATTAGCAATTTAAAAAACATTGATTTTAACAACAATATTCCCGAATGGAACGCTGAGGGGACTGTTCTTAACGAAGAAATGATTTTAATTACACAAACCACCAAAGAGCTTCGGGAAATCATGAGCAATTATGTGGGAATTGTCCGTTCAAACCTTCGCCTTAAAAGAGCCATGGACCGGCTTGAAATTCTTTACCGTGAAACGGAAGAGTTATATGAACACTCGGTTCTTACAGTCAAAATATGTGAATTGCGCAACATGATAAATGTAGCTTACCAGATAATAAAAATGGCATCACAACGCAAAGAAAGCCGCGGGCTTCATTTTTCACTCGATTATCCCGACCTAAAAAAATAAAATTATGGCTCTGATAAAAAAAGTTAATGGTATCGGACCTAAATGGGGGGCTGATTGCTTTTTTGCTGACAACGCAACCCTGACCGGAAACGTGGTCATGGGCGATAAATGCAGTGTTTGGTTTCAGGCGGTTGTCAGAGGCGACGTACATTATATTCGAATCGGAAACAACGTAAATATACAGGATGGTGCTATTGTGCATTGTACATACCAAAAAGCCCCAGTTAATATAGGAAATAATGTGTCCATTGCCCATAGGGCTATCATACACGGGTGTACTATTCATGATAATGTGCTGATAGGGATGGGCGCTATCATCATGGATGGTGCTATAATAGAAAGCAATTCTATCATTGCAGCAGGGGCAGTTGTTACCGAAAAAACAATAGTTGAATCGGGAAGCGTATATGCCGGTATGCCTGCAAAAAAAATAAAAAGTATGGGCACCGCCTTGTTAGAAGGTCAGATTAACCGCATATCAAAAAACTATATGATGTATGCCGGATGGTACGATAAGGACTAAAATCTGCATAAGTTTCAAAAAAAACACCGATGAAGGTTCTGGGAAAAAATTATAAAACGGTTTGGATGGAGCATGGCTCTGTATTTATGATTGAGCAGAATCTGCTTCCTTATGAATTTAGAATTTTTGAATCTAAAAATTACCGTCAAACCTGTTACGCTATAAAAACCATGATAGTTCGCGGTGCCGGGGCCATAGGTGTTGCTGCAGGATATGCCATGGCACAGGCATTTGTTGAAAGTTCCCGTGAAGACATCCCTGATTTTATCAAAAAAGCAAAAGAAGAAATTGAA
>JALOBU010000028.1 GCA_023228145.1 Bacteroidales bacterium
TCCCAACCCTGTTACCAGTAATGAATTTACTATTTCTTTTCCGTTCATCACATCAGGCACGCTACAGGTGGTAAATTTATTGGGCGAAGTTATCATGACTCACAATATCAGTAATGCCGCTAAGATTAATATAAATGCGGAGGCATTGAGCAAAGGCTGCTACATAATAAAGGTGCAGTCGGATAATAAATGTTTTGCAGAGAAATTTATAAAACAATGAACCTAAAAAAAACAGCACTAATAATTTGTTTTGTTATTTTTCTGATAACAGTAAGAGGCAGCCAGAGCCAAAACTGGCTGCCTTTGGATAAAGGGATTGGGCATCCTTATGCAACAATATACCATTTATTGCCTGATTCAAACTTTATTTATATTTCCGGTTCTTTCACTGAAGATGGAAATAAAATCCCTATGAGAGGAATTTCTAAATGGAATGGGATTAAATGGGATTCAGTAGGAGATGCAAATAAATTCAATGGCACAAAGGGTGGAATCTATAAATATCATGACACATTAATGACTTCAAGTATTTTTTACGATATGTGGCATGTGAATTTTGCAAAATTAAATGGGTCTATCTGGGATACTTTACCGAATACTGATGATTTAGCTGTGAATTGTTTTGTGGAAAAGGATGGAATATTATATATGGGTGGAGGGTTCTTCAAATGCGGTAATGACTCAACCTTTTTGCTTGGGAAATATGATGGAACAAGCTTTTCCGGGATGACACCATTATATAATAATCATACATCTGGTTATGCGGTTAGTTGCATGGCTTTTTTTCAGGATACATTATATATTGGTGGTTTATTTTACTTATATCCACAGTTCCCGATTGCTTGTTTTGCAAAATGGGATGGTTATAATATAATTCCTGTTTCTATGCAATTTAATAACACAACGTGCATTATAGAAACTATGACTTTATATAAAAATGAACTTTATATTGGTGGCGAATTTTATAAAGTGAATGGTTTTACAGGTGATTGTATTATGAAATGGGATGGGCATCAATTCTCTGAGGTCGGCGATGGCACAAACCAAAGAGTTACTTGCATGAAAGTTTATAATAACGAATTATATGTGGGTGGGTGGTTTACAGAGGTTGGAGGTAGTTCTTGTAAAAATATTGCAAAATGGGATGGCCAACAATGGACTTGTTTGAATGATGAGGAATTTGATGAGTTTTATTGCTTAAGGGATATTTGCATTATTAACGATGAACTTTATGTTGGCGGTTCTTTTAGAAAAATAGGCAATGATTCCATAAGCAGTATTGCTAAATATAATCACCCGCTAAATTCCATACAGGAACATCATGGTACATTGACAGCAAATTATCCGAACCCATTCACAGAATACACAACCCTAATATTTTCAAAACAATTAAATGAAGCTACACTACAAGTTTATGATATTATTGGTAAAGAGGTAATGCGAATGGAAAATCTTAACGGAAAAGAAATTAGAATATCAAGAAACGGAATTAGTAAGGGAATGTACTTCTTTAGGGTTGTTGAGGGCAATATTAATGTAGGAAAAGGTAAAATGATTGTGGAATGATTATTTTTTATTTCAAAAAAAATGTATCATTTATATTTTCGCAGTTATTGATTTCCGCATTAATTTTTGTATGTAAAACTGTATGTATTAAACCCAAATTCCGCATTAAGAATTTTCTAATGCGTAGCATTAGGAATAAATAAGTATAATTAACTGTTTTTAAATAATTTATAATGTAAATTTTTAATACGGAATCGACAAAGTAAATGTAATCCCAGCATTTAAAAATTGCCAGGAACATTTACTAAGTCGGGGTTACCCAGATTCAGCGCACAATCCTGCGCGCTACTCAATAGTTCACTACGTTTCTATTGCGTAATCTGGGATTAAGCATAAAATTATAGCAAGTGTTTTTAACGTGCCGGTGCAGCTGTATGGTGGGATATATTTGATGTACACAATCCTGTCTGTAAGCAGACCTGAATGTCGCAAGGCAGACAACCGCTGGCAGTACAAAGTTAGCGGTTGTTATTTTTATATTTTAACATTCTTAACACTATACTTATCTGGGATTTATTTCAACTTAATTGTCATAAGAAGAAAACTGTATTTTCTTTATAGTGAAATTATTGCTTAATAATTATATCCTGGTGAATAATAGTGGCATTTTTGTCAAAAATTTTAAGAATATAGTTGCCTGGTTTATAATTTGAAATATCAATATTTATATTGGGCTGAAAATACTTATTTTGAAAAATAATTTTCCCTGCCAGGTCGAAGATAAAAATTTCCCCACTGTTTGAATTTGGTATTAAAATAGTAATATCACTTTTTGCAGGATTTGGATATATTATTTTAGAATTATTTTCATATACATACTCTTCCGTATTGACGCTTATATCTAAAAATACAGAATCCGTAAAGGAGCATTGATTCGTGTCAGAAACAGTAACATAATACATTATGGGATATGTTGGCGATGCCGTAGGCATAGCAAGGGAGCTGTCATTTAAAAAAACAGACGGGGTCCAGGAATACATAGTTCCTCCAGTGGCCCATAACTGTATTGTTCCGGGTCCCGTTATGCATGTGTCTCCAATAACTGCAAAAGGTTCAACGATATGTGAACCAAATAAGCCCTGAACTGAATAATGATGCGGGCCCGTATCATGAAAAACAGACTCTCCTTTGTTTTCGTCAAAATGCAGTAAAAACAAAGTGTTACCATCCGTAATAAAAGAATCAGCAGGAACAGTGTAAGTAGCGCCCGAATATCTTACCACATCTGAAATCCTCACTTCATCCAAATATCCCCGAAGCCCCGAATTACCATAATCATCATCATCGGAACCAATACCTATGTCATTGGTAGGCCCCTTTGCATAATATTTAAACTCTTGAATGCGGTTCCCATCATAATAGATACAATTCATGGAATCGATATACGAATATGTCCATGCGATATGATGCCACTGGTTTACCATAGAAGAAACGGAAATCAGAATGTACGTAGCTGTACCATACGCGCCCGGCTGGGATGTAATTAAAAACTGGCCCTGGTTTAAAGATATAATATCCAATCCGGTTCCTGCAGTTGAACCTTGCAGGTCAATAATCCGGTTACTTCCGTCAAAACAAGTGTAGAAATAAAGTTCAACAGTGAAATCATGATTCTCGGGAATAAAATTCGGGTCATTGTGGACCAAATAAATATTGTCATTCACTCCATCCATGGAAACATGGTTGCCAAAGGGTTGAGCAAGCAAAGAACATGCTGCAGTTACAAGAATAAAAAATAATAATAATCTTTTCATAATCGTATTTTTTAATTGGGTTGTGCGATTTATTTTTTTGAGTTTAAAAAACATTTATCACCGATTGTACTGTTTAATTATGAAATCTCACTAGTTCATATATCTGCAAGATATGTACGTTTCAGATTTCGACTTTGCTCAATCTGATCGTCAGATAGTTATGTTCTCAATAGCAAAACGCGTTATAATACTCAATATTTTTTTTCTAATCATTTAGTTTTTAAAATAACAGTGCTGTAATAATAAATATTGAATTTTTTGTCTATATGTTTTAATCAATGAATAAAAGTATAATAAATAAACTGTAAAAGCAAATTTATTTTAAAATATATTGAAATTATATGTGATCGGTGAATAATCCCGTTTTCTGTGTATGCACGGCAAGAGCAGCGCTCACACTTGTTTCACTCTATAAAAATGTTTTTCCGTTACCAGGATGATTCCGTTTTTGTATAATGCTTTCGCAGCAAAATCATCAGCTTCTTTTTCGAGTGGCATACGGGCATAACCATATCTGGCAAATTCTTCGCCGTATTTTGCTGCAAACCGGCATTCGCCAAGGCGCTTTATTTGCTCCGTATGCTTCAATTCGTGCATCAGCAGTGTAAATTCACTATGACTTAGATTTAGATTAAGATTGTCGCCTTTAAAGTAAATTGTTTTTCCAAACGTCATGCTGTCGGTTTGCCTGTACTTTTTAAGCCAGTTTGCCGGCAGGTTTGCATTTATAACAATGGAAATATTGTTTATTTTGAGCGAGGGAGACATCATCCCGGGGTTTTCGCAACCCTGCTGATGGATGTGAAAGCGTGCCTTACCGTAATTTGCAATCATTGCAGAGAGTTTCGCCACATAATAAACAAAAATACCACCTGCTCTGAAAAAAACAATTTTATAAAGTGCCCCACAATTTAAAATATTTTTTACAAAGTTACTGAGTGAATTTGCTTAAAAAAAACCTAACGGTTTGGCGGTGTGTTTTTGTTGCCGACCTGCCTGCCGGTTTAACTGCAACAGGCAGTCAGGCAGGTTTCGGAGCACTTTCCTATCAAGTTACAACTACTTTTGATACGAGCTGTGCCACTCGAATACCCACTGCACCGGCAATTAACTATACCGCGTGTTGGCAACTGGTGTTCTATACTTTTATATATTTTCAACTCCTAAATTTTTATATGTATCGATTAGAGCTTCATGGTTATCAGTAATAATTAAGATTTTATCTTTTTCTTGTAAAATCGTCTGTCCTGTTGGTACAAAATAATTATCTTCACGGTTTACCATAACAACCAATGTATTATCAGGAAATGGCAATTCCATTAGCTTATTTCCTTTTTCTAATATTTTTTGTGTAATTTCTATTTCTGTTGTAACTGATTTTATGTCATTTGAAAAATCAACATCAAAATTTATCATCTTCTTTATCTTTTTTGGCTTTTCGGCAAGATTAAGCCAACGTGCTATTAAAGGTAGTGATGTTCCTTGTACTACTAATGAAACTAATGTGCAGAAAAAGACTATATTAAATATGAGTCTCGCATGCGGTACATTCTCTACAAGTGGATAAATGGCGAATATAATAGGCACAGCTCCTCTTAAACCAACCCAGGAAACATATGTTTTATCTTTAAATTGCATTTTTCTAAAAGGAAGCAAACAAAGAAATACAGTTAATGGTCTGGAAACAAAAATCATTATAAAACTTATAATTAGTCCAGGAATAATTATAGGTATTAATTCATGTGGATTCACAAGTAATCCTAATGTCAGGAACATAATCAGTTGCGACATCCATGCTAATCCATCAAAAAAATTGAGTGCTGAACGTTTGTGGACAAACTTTGAATTGCCGATAACCAACCCCCCAATGTAAACGGCAAGAAAACCATTCCCTTTAATAAAATAGGTTGCAGAAAAAATAAAAATGCAGAAAGTGAAAATCAATATTGGATATAAAGAGTCATTTCCAATTTTAATACGGTTGATTATTCTAACCGCCAATTTTCCTAAAGCAAAACCAAGTAAAGCACCAATTACTAGTTGTAAAAATAGTGTCCCACCAACTACCCAATAATTGGGAGCATTACTCAGCTTAATTAAATCTATTAATGTGATAACAAGTACAAATGCCATAGGGTCGTTACTCCCACTTTCAAGCTCTAATAAAGGGCGAAGGTTGTTTTTAAGCTGTAGATTTTTTGAACGGAGAATAGAGAATACTGAAGCTGAATCTGTTGATGACATGGTTGCTGCTAACAACAAAGAAGTTAACAGACCAAATCCAGCTGATGCCATTGTCATTCCTAAAACCCACCATATAATCACTCCCGTTATTATTGCAGTTAAAAACACCCCTAAAGTAGCCAGTATAATTCCCTTCGCTATTATTGGGCGAATTTCTGAGATTTTCGTATCTAATCCACCAGAGAAAAGAATGATGCATAACGCAATGGTTCCTATGGTGTTTGATATTTGAATATTTTCAAATTGCACACCTAGTCCATCACTACCAAATATCATTCCTACACATAGGAATAACAATAATGCAGGAACTCCAAATCTTGAACTTGCTTTTCCTGCCAAAATGCTTAAAAAGAACAAAACTGATAAAACCAATAATATAATCTCAATATGTAAACTCATCTTTTTATTTTGTGCTGTTTAATTTTATATAATTATTTAAATGTCTGTACGTCTGTCTTTTTACACTTGTTGCCAACGGACCGGGTGCTTGCGCTTTTTCAATTGCGCAAGCACCTTGTTACCAACTGGGCGCTCTTTTGTCTGTTGTCAATGATTTGAAATGTATTTTAAATTCTGACAATTCAATTTTCTTTTTATTGCCTTAAAAATTTAGTTTTTTAACATCGACTATTGTTTTACTATCTTTTTAAACTTAAATGTATTATCACTTTCAAGTTTTATCAAATAAACACCGGGAGTAAAGTTAGTTGTTTGTATAGCAGTTTTTTCAATTAAATCACCTTTAAAAATGATCTGACCGAGCGAATTAAAAATCTCAAAATTGATAGCTTCTTTATTGTCTTTTGCTTCAATAATTAATTCATTAGTTACTGGATTCGGATATATAATTATACTTAAAAATACATCTTCTTCAATAATGGCATAGGTTGAAAATTTTGCAACAAATGCATCGTTACCCGCGAGTGTTTCTTGATGTGCTCCGCTTGCTGCAATTCCAGTTGCAGATGCCGTACGGCCAGTTACAAATACATTTCCGCCTGCATCACAAGTAATTCTCAGTGTTTTTTCTTGTCCGCTTCCACCGTAATATGTCCCCCATTGACTGACACCATTACTGTTAAATTTTACAACAAATGCATCAGTGCCACCCGCGAATGTTTCTTGATGTGCTCCGCTTGTTGCAATCCCCTCTTCAGATGTCGTAACACCAGTTATAAATACATATCCGTCTCCATCACAAGAAATTCCATATCCAAAGTCAGTTCCACTTCCACCGTAATACGTCCCCCATTGACGAACACCATTAGTGTTAAATTTTACAACAAATGCATCAAGGTACCCTGCGTATGTTTCCTGATGTGATCCGCTTGTTGCAATCCCAGTATATGATCCTGCATCACCTGTTACAAATACATTTCCGCTTGCATCACAAGAAATTCCCTGTCCTCGGTCAGACCCACTTCCACCGTAATAAGTGCCCCATTGACGAACACCACTGCTGTTAAATTTTACAACAAATGCATCCCAATTGCCACCCGCGTATGTTTCTTGATGTGCTCCGCTTGTTGCAATCCCAGTTGTAGAGTAAGTATAACCAGTTACAAATACATTTCCGCCTGCATCACAAGAAATTCCATATCCAAGGTCATCCCCACTTCCACCGTAATAAGTGCCCCATTGACGGACACCATTACTGTTAAATTTTACAACAAATGCATCATAGTAGCCACCCACGTGTGTTTCCTGATGTGCTCCGCTTGTTGCAATTCCAGTTGTAGATCCCGTACCACCAGTTACAAATACATTTCCGCCTGCATCACAAGAAATTCCCTGTCCATAATCAAACTCAATTCCACCGTAATAAGTGCCCCATTGACGGACTCCATCACTATTGAATTTTACAACAAATGCATCATTGTTGCCACCCGCGTATGTTTCTTGATGCGCTCCGCTTGTTGCAATCCCAGTTGTAGATTCTGTACTACCAGTTACAAATACATTTCCGCCTGCATCACAAGAAATTCCATATCCAATGTCACTCCCACTTCCTCCGTAATAAGTTCCCCAATCAAGGTTTGGATTTGGATCAATAATTAAGGTTTGTGTTGGAGCGTAAGATGGTATTTCGAAACAGTATATATCTTCGTCTAAAGCACGGTAAGTTATGTTTAGCTTATTATTTGTTTCCTTTATCCAGGATACAGGGATGCTTTCCATAAAACTGCCATGAGCAACATCTATTTGTATATTATTATTCTTTAGTCGAGTATTATTGGCTCCGATGTAATGCAGTTTTATTAAGCTGGCATCAGCACCCGGTTGAACTACAAAGGTATATTCAACAGGTTTATCTTCCCCGGTACGGGCAACAAACGCCATGTCAATACCCGGATAAATATCTTTGTATGTAATTTTCCCATAATTACGAATAAATGTTGCCCCGCTTTCAGGTGTTACAGCATTGTAATAATTCAGATAATCGGCTGAAGGTTCTTCGGCTATAATTTCTGGATTCATATTTGCTCCAACCAGCTCCACATCAACCCTTTGAAAATAATAAATAATATCTTTTCGCGGTTCATTATTTGGCCGCATTTTATCATAAGAATCGTCAATGATTCTTTCTTTGACTTCGGTTTTATAAGTGTCATAACTAAAACCATTGCCTTTAAGCTGAACATTCATACCATTACCCAAACATAAGAGGTATTTAACATTAGGGTTAGCTCTATAATTCTGGTCATGTATTTGCCCTTTATTCTCAATAAATCCGTATTGTGGCTTTTGAGATGTGTATTTTTCTATGTCATTTTTGTTTTGTGCCGAAACACCGAAGAAAAAAACACATACGGCTAATGCAAATAAAATTTTTTTCATTTCAATTTATCTAGATAATTGTATTCTTTCGCATTGATGGTAACAATTGTGTTGTGCCATTGGTGATATTTTACCTTATAACTTGAGTTGGTGCTATCTAAAAAAACATCTCAAACATTTCAATATCAGTTAATTAAATATTTATTCTTTTAAAAAATAACAGCTGCATTCATTTTCTTCTCAAGCATAAAATTACAAAATTTCTAATATCTCATATCTTTTTATTTACTATTTTTTCAACTTAATTGCAGCAATCCGTTTTTTATACCATTACTTGATATAGTTTAACCCATCTTTTTTATTCCTTATCTTTCTTTACAGCAGCATCTTTTTCTTCTTCCTTTTAAACAGGTCTTTCACGGTATTAAATTCTTTGCGGTAAACAAGGCCCAGGCCCTGGGTGTATGGAGAATTATATTGTAAAATATCGTACTGGTTGGTATGGTTAAACACCCTGAGCTTTAAGGCGTTTGTAATTTTCACTTCCACATCCACATCGCCTACTATCTGGTTTGAACTTCTATTAAGCCCGTTATTTTGCCCGGTAGCCACTCCGAGGTTGCTCGAAATGGAAACCCTGTCGTTAAACAATTGTGTGGATAGCGCTACCTCTACTTCTTCCTGCGAAATGTCATCGCCCGGACGGTAATTCACACCTATGTTTACATTTTTACTGATTTGCGATAACCAGTTGCTGAGCTGATTGGAAAGCACTTCGCTGGCGCTTTTCCCAAGCAGGGTGGCCCCCGAAGCGGCTGTCTGGGCAATACCCACATTGGGGCTTACAAAACTGTTAATAACCAAAAGCGAAATAAAATTGTTATTGAGGTTTTGATTAATAGCGGCTAAATAAGGAGCTTTTTCATAATCCGTCATGTTGGGCAACTCTACCTCAAAACTGAATTCGGGGCTGGCAAGAACATTTTTGATAAATATCACACATTCCACCGGCACATAATGGCTGTTGGTGTCAACGCCCAGCCCGGCAAGATTTGATTTCAGCTTGTAGCGGGCCACAATATCCAGTTCGGCATTATAAGGGTCGCCGTTCCATTTCACCGTACTGCCGGCGTCAATAACAAAACGTTTGTTGATGATGTTCTGAAATGTAAACAGATAATCCCCCGAAGAAAGTATGTAGTCGCCATACATTTTCATATCACCATCGCTGGCAATGGCAATTTTGATATTACCATTTCCGATGCCGCGGATACGGTCGCCGGCCCTGGGGTCAAAAAGCAGTTGTATTTCAGCATCATCCGTTACATCAAACGACATGTCGAGATTTATCCCCTTGTTGAGCTGCATGCCTTTGAACCCATTATTGCCTTTGCTGTCTTCTTTCGACACAAAAGAAATATAGTCGCTCGACTGAAGCGTGGAAGCATAGCCCGTGGGGATAAACAACTGCGTGCCTTTCTCTGTTTTTGCCGAAATCACAAAGTTAATCCCGTTCTGGTTGCCATAAATATGCGCCGAACCTGTGGCAAAGGCTTTCCCGTAAAACACCTCATTCAAAAGCGGGTTGGTATTCAGGCACATCAGTTTTTTGGTGTTTATAGAAATATCATACGAAATGTTCTTAAACTTTTTATGATTGATATGTCCGGTAATGATCCCCGTATCGCCTTTGTGCTGGTCAATAAATACTAAATCCTTAAACGAAAATCCGTTTTTTTCGACCTTCACTCCATCATAGGCAAAGGCATAACTGGTATTGAGATAGTTGATATGCAGCAAGGCCCTCATCACTTTCAGGCTGCCGCTCAGTTCCGGGTCGGAGGCCATACCTTTCAGGGTAAGCAACCCGGTAGCCGTTCCGCTTTGTATGGATGCAAAGCTGGAAATATACCTCGACAATGCTTTAAGCCGTAAATTATCAACATTTATGGAAAAATCAAAATTTTCATTTTTGCCGGAAGGATAATAAAAACCGTTTGCGATAAGCGGCTTGCTTTTGCCGACAGCGCCCACATAATAAATCTCGGCATTCAGGTATATCCCTTTGGAAATATCATCCCATTTGCTTTGCAGCAATACATCACCGAGCTTGTCGTTGTTCAGCCCGAAATCCTTTACTTTAATGTCGGCAAAAAAGACGGGGACATTGTAAATGTCAGAGATGTACAAATTACCCGTAATAATGCCGTCGAGGTCGAATTTTTTTGCATTCGTAAGATAATCAAAATTGGAAATATTAAAGTTGTTGAACTTTATGGAAACAACATCTTCCGGATTTTTTGAAATGGCGCCATAAATCTCAATATTCTGTTCATTGCGAAATAATTTCAGCCTGTTAAACACGATACGCGAACTGTCCATAACGACGCTGGCGTCAGTACTTAATGTCCACAAGTTGTCATCGAGGATAAGGTAGGATGGGTGAACCCCTATAAAAGTTTTTTTATTGTTAAAAGATAAAAACAAGTTGATATCTGCCGAACTATTGTTAACCGGCTTTTTGTTGTCCCATTTTATGGAGCTAAAAATGCTGTCGTGATTAACCTGCGCACCCACATCAAACGCCGACAAGAATAAACTATCGGATATTTTCAGCGTGTCAGAAGCCAGGTCAAGGTTAATGATGCCATCATCGGCCAGCACACGAAGTTTCCAGTTCATCAGTCCAAAGTTGCGGAATGAAATGCTGGAAGATTGAGCTTCCATGTCGGCTGTATTTTTAATGGAATTAAATGAGCCCTTGCAGCTCGTATTTTCTGCAAGTTTTATGTCCGGGATAAAAAACTCCGCCACAGGGGTGGCATTGTAAAGCCTTATGTCAAAATCAAAATCCTGACGGGCAATTTCTCTTTCCACGGTATCGGCAGCAAAGTAAAAATCAGGCAGGTATTTTACTAAAAAACTTGTAAAGGAATAGGGTAATTCTAAAAAGTTAAAATAACCCCTGAAAACAGCATCTGCATAATCGGAAGTCAAATCAAAAGTGCGATATCCCCCCGAAGTTATTTTTGTTACAAGCAACATGGAATTAAGGCTGACAATTTTTTTGTTTCTCTTAAAACAGGCATCTTGCAAGCTAACGGAGCCGTTGATATCGTCAATACTATTTCCTGAAAAATCAATTTTCATTTTGCCCTTCACTTCAGAAATTGAATCTCTGGTAAGCAGCTTGAGTTTTGTCAGTTCGGCATGGCTCACATCCGCAGTAAAATTATAAACGGGCAGTGAATCGTTCAAATCAATTTTACCATTAAATGCCATCATCAGATTCTTGTCGTTCACATCAATCTGCCCCTTGAAAACATTTTCTTCAAAGTTGCCATTCAGAGTGATTCCGGTATAGGCATAATTCTTAAACTCCAGAAGGTTCATCTTCCCGTTAAGGGTAAATGAAACCGTATTCCTGGTAAATCCCGAGCCGTTAATCTCGGCGTCAAGGCTCACATTTCCGAATGTTTCTCTGGTATTTAGCAACAGTCCTGCATTCAGGTTTTCCGTCTTTATTTTTCCATTATAAAAAATCTTATTTTGTATATTATTAACCAGAATATCGGCGGTTACCAATCCTATATCTGTTGTCAATGTGGTGTTTGCGGCAAAGTTGGTATAAAAACCCGTCAAATTTCCTTTGAGAGTGATATTTCCCAGGCGTTTCAGGATGTCGGGAAGATGAAGGGTGTTTGAACTTCCATTATCCGAAGCCGGCAACGCCACCTTATTGATGTCGGCAAGGGAACTGCTGAATTGCCTGATTTTTATTTTAAAAAAAGTTTCTTTTATGGCAGGAAGGCCATTCAGGGCAATATCGGCGTTCAGGTATGTGTCGGAACCGTAATGCATCAAAAAATTCCGCGCTTTCAGGTTCGAAACCTTTCCTTTTAATTCTGAAGAAATATTTATTTCATTATTCATTCCTTTCATCGCCTGAACAAATGCTGCAATATCAAGAAGGTTTAACCTGCTCGGCCTTATGTCCGAAACGATGGTAACCTTGTGAACAAAATCTTTAAACGAGCCGAAATCGTCGTATAAAAAAGCCAGGTCAAGGTCTAAATCAGATTTCAGGGTTCGGGCAAGCAGATTGTTCACGACAATGTTTCTTCGTGAAACTTTTGCCAGCGAAGAAAAACGTTTCACAGCAAAACCGCTTTTTTCATAAAAGGATAAATTTTTTATTTCGGAAGCCACAGAATCCTGAATTATTGCAACATTTCTCATGTCTAAATTCAAACCGGCAATGCCGATATTGCTGAAATCCACCATGCCGGGCTTATGCATCTTGTTATCGTCCACATAACTGAAAGCGGAATTGTAAATCTGAAGCTTATCAATCTTCAGTTTTAGGGGGTAATCATATTTTTTCTTTTCTTCATCCGATTTAAAATAATCAACCAGAAACTGTAGGTTGGTTTTTTCCTCATGCTTATACTTATGCAGGTGAAATGCGGTGTTGTCAAGTATTACTTTTCTGAGTTCAAAATAATTACCTTTAATATTATAATCCCCGAGTTTTACATTAATTTTTTCTGCAGTGATGAGCGGGTTTTGGTGCAGGTCGTCAATATATACATCTTTTAAGGTTACATCCATAAAAAACCTGATATCAACTTTCCCGATGCTGACTTTTGTTTTGAGTTCTTCCGAAAGGTAAGCAGAAACCCTTTGTGCCATATAGGTTTGAACAATATTGCTTTGTATAATAACAAACAATGCGGCGGGAAAAACAAGCAGCACTGCATAAAGGATGATTAATATTTTATTTAATTTCTTTATTTTTGAAAACTTTTTCTGTTCATGAACTCATATATCTTAGGCATCGAATCGTCATGCGATGACACCTCAGCAGCCGTTGCCAACAACAACCTCCTGCTTTCCAATGTCGTAGCCAGCCAGGAAATTCATAAAAACTATGGCGGGGTTGTGCCTGAATATGCTTCACGCGCCCACCAGATTAATATTATCCCTGTTATTGACCATGCGTTGCAGAAAGCAAATGTACAAAAAAATCAATTATCAGCTATCGCTTTTACACGTGGCCCCGGCCTGCTGGGTTCATTAATTGTGGGGGTTTCCGTCGCAAAAGCCATGGCATTGGTGCTGAAAATACCCATGATAGAAATTGACCACATACAGGCACATGTGCTTTCTCATTTTATTGCCGAGCCGGATATTGACAGGCAGCATCCGCAGTTTCCTTATTTATGCCTGTTGGTCTCGGGCGGGCATACCCAGATAATTATGGTGAAAAGCTTTTCAGAGTTTCACACCCTCAGCAACACCATTGACGATGCTGCAGGCGAGACTTTCGACAAAGCTGCAAAAATTCTGGGGCTCCCATACCCAGGCGGTCTGCAAATAGACAAGTATGCCCGGCAGGGCAATCCCAAAACTTATAAATTCCCTGAACCCAAAACCCCGGATAAGCATTTCAGCTTCAGCGGGCTAAAAACATCTTTTCTGTACTTCATCAGGGATGAATTAAAAAAAGATCCTCTTTTTATTGAACATCACATCCATGACCTTTGCGCCTCCATACAACAAACCATCATCAATATCCTTGTCAAAAAATTAATACATATTTCCGAGCAAAACGGCATAAAAGAAATTTCCATCTCAGGGGGTGTTTCGGCGAATTCATTGCTGCGAAATACGCTGTCGGAAATCCGGGAAAAGCAGCGGTGGAACCTCTTCCTTCCCAAGCCTGAATTCTGTACCGACAATGCCGCCATGATAGCTGTGGCAGGGTATTATAAATTTTTAAATAATGACTTTGCGGATATAAAGTCGGTGCCTTATACACGATATAAGGGAAAATGACAAAAAATTTATCACTATTGTCAGTGATCTTCGGATAAAAATATAATTTTGCACAAACCAATAAAATTTCCATGAAAAAATTTTTTAACATCTTTTTGGTATTATCAGCCGTAGCATTTATGTGTGCTTGTTCAGGCAATGACGAAAATATTATCGTCAATAATAAAATCGCATACTCCAGTGATATGGAATATGAAAAATGGATGGGGGGCGATAAACTGGTAAAAGATATAGCCCACTCGGGGAAATACTCTAGCCGTCTTGATTCAAACAATGCCTATAGTTTTGGATTTACCCAACTGTTATCCGAAATCGGCGACACCATCCCTAAAGTCGTATCCGTTAATTTCTGGCTGCACTATCCCGAAATAGGCATCTCCAGCCAGCTGGTCATCAGCATTGATTCGGCAGGTAAAAATATTTTTTGGCTTGGGCATCCGCTCAAAGATTCCATTAGCCAACCCAATCAGTGGAAGGAGATTAAAACATCTTTTACCCTGCCCGTAAACTTGCAGCCTGATAACAAAATCAACATCTATGTCTGGAGCAACGACAAAAGGACTTTTTACATGGATGATTTGACTATAAGTTTCCCCTGATTATTTCCGCGCATCAACACTATTGCAGCTTAAAGAGTAATTTTTCAAAAATATCTTACTAAAATTATGAAAATTCTTTTTGTAACTGCTGAGCATTTCAAACTCGACGGAGGGGCTTGTTTCGGTGTGGTACCAAAATCTTTATGGAGTCAAATTTACCCGGCAGATGAAAATAATATGATAGTTTTTGCCCTCCGGAACCTTTTGGTTAAAGAGGAAAACAGAATGATTCTCTTTGATACCGGAGTGGGAAACAAACAGGACGAAAAGTTCAGAAGCCATTTTTATATAAGCGGCGAAAATAATCTTATGGATTCCTTACATTCACTTGGTTTTTCACCAGATGATATTACCGATGTAGTGCATACTCACCTTCATTTTGACCATTGCGGAGGCACATTCCGGAAAAACAAGGCAGGCGATATCGTTCCAACTTTTAAAAATGCTGTTCTCTGGTGCTCACAGGCACAATGGAACTGGGCCAACAAGCCTAATAAGCGTGAAAAAGCTTCTTTTCTGATAGAGAACCTGTCCCCTATGGAACAAAGCGGGAAACTTAGACTTATTGAAAAAGAAAAACAGTTCACCGAAAACATTTTTCTGCGCTTTTCCAACGGGCATACCGAAGGGCAAATCATTCCCATAATACGCCACAAGGATAAAACGCTGGCCTATATGGCTGACTTTATTCCAACTACTGCCCATATTCCCATGCCTTATGTGGCGGCTTTTGACACAAGGCCTTTGCTTTCGATGGATGAAAAACAAAACTTCCTGAATGAGGCTGTGGAAAATAATTATATTTTGCTTTTTCAGCACGATGCACTGAATGAATGTTGCACGTTGCAAAACACGGGAAAAGGCATCCGCCTTAAAGAAAAAGGAACGCTCGATTTTTTTCTGAACACTTGAACAAAACAATAAATAAAAGCCTCTTATAAAAAAATACCAACAGGTTTTTTATTTAGCCAAATCTGACAGCAATGCTTATTTTTGTAAAAAATTATTTTCGCAATGAAAATATCATACAACTGGCTGAAACAATACACAGGCATTGAAGCAAACCCTGAAGACTTATCAAAACTGCTTACGGATTGCGGTCTGGAAGTGGAAGCCATAGAACATAAAGGCATTGATAAAAGCCGGCTTGAAGGTATCGTAATTGGTCTGGTGGTTGATAAATGCAAGCATCCCAATGCCGACAAGCTCAGCCTCACAAAAGTAGATGTTGGCTCGGGTGATTTACTTTCAATTGTTTGCGGCGCTCCCAATGTTGATAAAGGTCAGAAAGTGCTGGTGGCTACTGTGGGAACAAAAATGTCAACCCCCAAAGGAGAATTTGTGCTGCAAAAAACCAAGCTGCGCGGCGAGCTGTCAGAAGGGATGATATGTGCCGAAGACGAACTCGGCCTGGGTGATTCGCATGAAGGCATTATGATTCTTGACAATGAAGCGCCTGTTGGCAAAGCAGCGAAAGATTACTTTGATGCAGGTGAAGATTTTGTTTTTGAGATTGGATTAACGCCAAACCGTTCGGATGCCACCTCACATATCGGTGTTGCCCGTGATGTTATTGCCGTGCTGAACTGCCGTAACGACAGCACGCACCAAATAAAACTACCTGATGTTAGTCAATTCAAACCCGACAATCAAAGTCTTAAAATAGATATTGTAGTTGAAGACACAGAAGCCTGTCCACGATATACAGGATTGGCCATCCGCAATGTTGAAGTTAAAGAATCGCCTGCCTGGCTTCAGGAAAAAATAAAATCCGTGGGTGTGCGCCCCATTAACAACATTGTTGATATTACCAATTATGTGCTTTTTGAAACAGGCCAGCCACTGCATGCCTTTGATGCCGATGTTATCACAGGCAAGACGGTGATAGTAAAAAAACTTCCGCAAGACACCGCATTCCGCACACTGGATGGCGTGGAACGTAAATTGAATTCTTCCGACCTGATGATATGCAACAGCAAGGAAGGCATGTGCATTGCCGGGGTGTTCGGAGGCGAAAAATCGGGAGTAACAAACACCACGAAAAATATTTTTCTGGAAAGCGCTTATTTCAGTCCGGGAGGCATACGGAAAACATCAAAATATCACGGTCTGAAGACGGATGCCTCTTTCCGTTTCGAAAGAGGTGCCGACCCAAACATAACAATTTATGCCATTAAACGCGCAGCATTACTCATTAAAGAAATCGCTGGCGGAGATATTTCATCGGATATTGTTGATGTTTACCCTCAAGTTATCGAAGACAAAAAAATTACTTATTCCTTAGACAAACTGGATGCGGTAGCCGGAAAACATATTGAAAAACAAAAAGTGCTTAACATTCTGACTTCACTTGAAATAAAAGTGAATTCGGATAGTGAAAATATCCTTACGTTATCCGTGCCCCCTTTAAAAACCGATGTAACAAGAGAGATAGATGTTACTGAGGAAATACTGCGTATCTACGGTTATAATAATATTGAATTCAGTGAATTGCTCACAACCTCTTTAAGCTACTTTCCAAAGCCTGATCCTGAAAAAATGCAGAATATAATTTCTGATTACCTCACTGCAAAAGGGTTTTATGAAATTATCACGAATTCGCTTAGCAAATCCGATTATTATTCTTCTAATGAAAATATCTTTCAAACGGGAGAGCTTGTTCCCATCTTTAACCCGCTGAGCAAAGAACTGAATGTGATGCGTCAAACCATGCTGTTCAGCGGCCTCGAATGTGTTTCACATAATAAAAATCATAAAAACAACAATACTCTTTTTTATGAGTTCGGGAAAGTATATTTCCGCAAAGACACCGTTTCGGACAACCCACTCGAAAAGTATCAGGAATTTCGCCGCCTGGCTTTATTTGCAAGCGGAAATATCGTCAACGATTCATGGGATGCCGATGAAAAACAAGCTGATTTTTACTTTATAAAAGCAATGGCAGATAATATTTTCAAACGCCTAGCCATTGACATAAAAAATTTAAGCATTCTTGAAAATTCAACACCTGCCCTTTACAGCAATCAGTTAGGTTATGTTTATTATAATAAAATGGTTTGTAATTTAGGATGCCTTCATCCATCGATTACCGGGCAGTTTGATATTAAAGGCCCTGTGTTTTTTGCTGAATTCGACTGGGACATGATGGTTTTTGACCTGCCTACAAAAAGCATAAAATACCATGAAATAAGCAGGTTCCCGGAAGTAAAGCGCGACCTTGCCTTGTTGTTAAACAAATCGGTAAAATACGCTGAAGTCGAGCAAATAGCTTATGAAACAGAACCCAAACTGGTTAAAAAAGTTGAACTTTTCGATATTTATGAAAGTGAAGACATAGGCCGTGATAAAAAATCCTATGCCGTAAGTTATATCTTGCAAGATGAAGAAAGGACACTGACAGACGAACGTATTGAAAAAACCATGACCAAACTCATACAAGCTTATAAAACCAAGCTTGATGCCGAAATAAGATAATTAATATGTCCAACAGCCTGTTCCATTCCATTATTTTCGGCCCGGTACGAAGCAGAAGACTGGGCGTTTCCCTTGGCATTAACTTACTGCCGACTCATGTAAAATTCTGCTCTTTTAATTGTATTTACTGCGAATGCGGATGGACGGAAGCCAGTGATGTAAGCCAGGCAAATTTTCATCCCCGGGAAGAAATATTTCGTGAACTTGAAACCAAACTTTTAACACTGAAAGGGCAACAGTTAGATGTAGACTCGCTGACTTATGCAGGAAACGGAGAGCCCACCATGCATCCTCAATTCAACGAAATTGTTGATGATACGTTGAGCCTCAGAGACAAATATTTCCCTTTGGCAAAAGTTACTGTGCTATCAAACTCCACAATGCTTTCGAACGAAAAAGTGTTTCGGGCTTTGCTCAAAACCAACAACCTGATGAAACTTGACTCCGGAACAGAAGAAACTTTTCAGATTATCAACAACCCCAGAATCAGCATCACGCTAAGTGAAATTGTGAACAACCTGAAACGCTTTGATGGCAGACTGGTCATTCAAAGTATGTTTGTCCGTGGAAAAATAGGAGATAAAATTATTGACAATACCCAAGAAAGCGAATTAAATACCTGGCTAAAACACCTTGATGAAATTAAACCGGCTGAAGTACAGGTATATTCCATTGACCGGAGACCGCCACTGGCGCAACTTGAAAAAATAAGCAGGGAAGAACTTCTTGAAATTGCTAATAAAGTTGAGCAACTGAATCTGAAAGCTATCGTTTATTAATAATGTGGATAGAAAAAGATAACAGCCTGGAACGCACCTTTGAGTTTAAAAACTTTATTGAAGCTTTTGCTTTTATTACAAAAGTGGCCTTGTTATGCGAAAAAATGAATCATTATCCTGTTTGGGAGAACTCACGGCATCTGGTAACCATAAAATTAATTTCTCACGACAATGAACATGCTGTTTCAGATAAAAATTACGAGCTTTCAAGTCAGATAGACGAAATCTATTACCACCTCTGATGCAAAATTACGAACCCAAAATATTACTTGCCTTTGCAGAAGCTGTTAGCGGAAATAAAAAAATTTTCAAGTGGCTTGCCGAAAACGGATACATCGAGCTGGCGTCATTGTCCAACTGCATCAACTCCGACAATCAGGCATTTTTCTGGCTGCTGAAAAACGGATACCCGCATCTTGCCATACTCAGCAATGCCATGGATGGGTATGAAGATGCTTACAAATGGCTGCAAAAAAACAAAATGGAATTCTATATTGTTTTTGCCGACGCATGCCGCAACAAGCCCAAAGCAATAGAATGGCTGAAAAAAAACAACATGGAAGTATTTATTCTTGTTGCAAAAAAAATCTTTGACGTGCTTGAACAACAAAGGCGGAATTCATACGACTACCATAAAATGAGGTTCAGATAAAATCATCACAGAGAAATGATTTTGGGTTTAAAGAAGAATTAGTTTTATTTTTGCTCACAATATTAATTTGCGTTTCAGACAATGAAAATAAAAATAAAATCTTCGATAAAAATCATATTGTATTTTATCCTGACAGCGCTCATACTTTGCATTCCTGCATTATACAACAGGTATGTTCTTTTTTATACTGATTCGGCACTGTATCTGGAGTCGGCCATGACATTGGCTCCCTCATTGGACAGACCCATTGGATACGGATTCTTCATCAGGGCAACAACCTGGCAAACGTCGCTGTGGTATGCAATTTTCATGCAGGGAATGATTGCGTCATTGTTGATATACCACTCACTTAAAACTGTCCTGGTCCATATTGGTTTTAAAAAAATATATCATTTCCTGACTTTATGCATTCTGGTAATTTTTTCCACACTTGGATGGTACACTAGTTTGCTGATGCCCGATGTGCTGACTTCCTTTCTGATTCTGGCTGTCTTCAATGTCATTTTCGGGAAAAACAATATTATAACTTATATCCTTTACTCAACCTTATTATTTTTTATCATCTTCTCTCACTTGAGCAACTTTCCCATATTACTGATGATACTGGCAACCCTCTGGCTTTTCATACTGTTGAAAAAGACATTTGCTTCCTACAGAAAAAAAACTTTATACCGTACCCTTTTGGTATTGATAGTTTTTTTAGGAACAATAACTTACCTGATAAAATATAATTACGACCATTACGGAAAAGCGACCATATCACCTACCAGTGGTGTTTTTACATTTGCAAGATTAATAGACACGGGGGTTATTGACATTTACCTCAGGGACAACTATGATAAAAAAAATTACCAGATATGCCAATTCAAAGACGATATTCCCAGTTCCTCACAAATGTTTTTATGGGATTTGAATGGAATTTTTTACAAAATGGGTGGTTGGGCTAATTACCAGGAAGAGCCCAAAATAATAGTCAACAATATCTTTAAATCTCCAAAGTATTACGGAACCATTGTAAAAGATTTCTCCCTTTCTACTTTGAAGCAACTGCTGGAGTTCAAGGTCGGAGACGACCTGCTGAATTTTACATCGGAATCCTGGAGATCAGTATATGATAAAATCATACAATGCTATCCAAAAAAAGAAATTAAACATGAATTTTGTACTTCAAAACAATCTAAGGAAGAATTTAAATTCGACACTTTAAATGATGTTATCCTGCTTTTTGTTGTATTATCATTAATACTTATTGCTTTTATTGTTAGCAGGTATAAAATTCATGACAAAATATATCTTTTTCTTGTAGTGAATCTCTCCGGAGTTATATTCAATGCAGCGGTATGCGCCAATTTATCTAATGTACTGAACCGTTACCAGGCAAGAGTTGTGTGGATAATTCCTTTTATTGCCATCGTATTATTTTTGAATTATATACTTCCCAGACTAATTTCTTATATCCGGAAATAAAAAGGTTAAGTAATTCAGGAATCTTATAATTGGGTTGCAAGTTCCGAAATTCTTCCAACATCAATTTCCATCATGCAGCGAAAATGTTTTTTCGGACATTGTTTATAACCGAGTTTGCTGCAGGGACGGCACTTAAGCGCCTTAACTTCAACAATGTGAAAATTTTCTTTTCCTGAAGGGTCATAAGGATACATACCAAAATCAGGTACTGTATTCCCCCAAATGGAAATGACTTTTTTACCTAAAGCTGCTGCAATATGCATCAAGCCGGTATCGGTGGTGATAACTGCATCGGCCTGCTGAGCCACGGATGCAGATTGATTAATATTCAAAAGGCCACATGCATTAAAAACTTTTTCACCAAGTGTAGCACGTACTTTTTCGGATTTATCAAAATCTTCTGTACCACCCAACAACACAATGGGTTTGTCAACGGCCTTACAGATTTCCAGCATTTTTTCAAATGGCAGTTGTTTGGTATTTTGTTTGCTTCCACCAGTAAGAGCAATAAACCCAAAGTGGAAATTTTCAGGTAAAAATTTATTAATATCAACTTTATCATTATCAGGTATGAAAAAATCAAGGCCTTGCACATCGCTAATAACATTAAGTTTTTCTACTGCCTGATAATAGCGGTCAACCACATGAACCTTTGGCAACAGATTTATTTTAAAATTAGTGTAAAGCCATTTCTTTTTGTTCAATTTGTTGAATGTTCCTGAAGGCACTCCCAGGCATGCCCTGACAAAGATGGAACGGCGATTCTTCTGCAGGTCAACTATAAAATCAAATTTTTCATTTTTTAACTCCGGAATAATCTCTTTCACTTTTTTTTCAAAAGTGTGAATCTTGCTTATGTATGGATTTTCTGCAAGTAATGGAATGTACTGTTTTTTTAAAAGAAAATGCAACTCTGCATCCGGCAGTTGCTTTTTAATGCAACGAGCAACGGGTGAAGTAAGTACTATATCGCCTATAGAACTGAAACGGATGATGAGGATTTTTTTAATGGGCTGCATTTAATATAATGAACTTGACATTTCAAAAGTACAAAATTATTTAATAAGGGTTTTTGAGTACTGTCGGGGTGACTGCGCATGTAGCAAACGTAAAAGACAGTTACCCCGACAGTTGATCAAAACTTTTCCATTGTTACTACACCCTCATCAGTGATTTTTATCTTCACTTCCGGAAAATCAGTTTTAGTCAGGTTTTGAATAATTTTTAATACTTGTTTGCTCTCATCGAATAGCGGTGGCTGATACTTAATTTGTTTGGTAGAATGAATCTGTGCTTTCAGAAACTTGCCTGTTTTATCCGTAAAAACTTCCATAATCGGAGCCAGTCCACAAACACCTGCTACACTTATTTTGCTGTAAGTACAAAAATTTCCCATGCTGTATGCAATAAACCGGTCATTATAAACTTCCACGGCTCTTGTTACATGCGGCCCATGCCCAAAAACCACATCGGCACCGGCATCAATCACCTGATGTGCAAATCCATACACATTGCCACGGTTATAGCCCATGTACGATTCATCTCTACGCGGAACATGCTGATGTTCGGCTCCTTCGGCACCGCTGTGGAATGAAACTATTACTATATCACAGATAGAATCCAGAAAATGAACCAGCTTGCGAGCTTCGGCATAATTGCGTACATCGCAATTTCCGGTTTCGGGCGAAAAAGCACAAAAACCATATTTCACGCTGTCATTTTCATATATGGCGTAAGGCTTCGTCAGCCAGCCTGCATATTGCAGCCCTGCATTTTCCAGTGTTTTGGCTGTGCTTTCCTTGCCTGTTGGCCCAAAATCTTTGGTGTGGTTATTTGCCACGCTGATAAGGTCGAAACCTGCATCCACCAAACAATTCACAAATTTTGTGGGCATCCCGAAAGTCCAGCAGGAATTGGTGTTTTTACAGGATTTACGCCCGGCAGGTGTATCGGTAAAGACTCCTTCTAAATTGCAAAAAGCCACATCAGCATTCTGAAAAATATGTTTTACATTGACAAATTCATTAGAGCAATCTTCATTGGGAGGTAAAAATTCCCGGGATGGAATAATCGTCCCCAGCATCACATCGCCCACACCAACTATTACAATAGTGTCTTTGGAGGCTATAGTTTGCGTAGTGTCCTGTGCTTGGGCACTAAAAACAAAAAAAATGAGAAAGAGTTTTAAAATGATGACTTTCTTCATCTGTGATTTTTATGCAAAGTTAGGATTTATTGACATTTTTTCTACTTTTGATTTGTGAAATATTCCAGCCGGATGCTAAGCAATAAATACAATTTTAATAAAGTTTTTTTTCTGTTTATTACTATTACTTGCTTTTCGCATCATACGTTTTCACAAGATGAAACCATTGACAGCCTTAAATCAAAACTGGTTTTAGCTCAAAGTACCGAAAAAATTGATTTACTGCATCAACTCACACGCGAACTTTGGTATTATGAGCCCGATGAAGCCATGAAATATGCTGAAATGGCATATCAGCTTTCTTTTTCCTTTAATGATTCATCAAATATGGCTATGGCGCTAAAAAACAAAGGAATTGTTCTTTATTTTACCGGTGAAAACAAAAACGCAATAAATTGTTACAACAAAGCTCTTAAAATTTATACAAAACTTAATGAAAAAAAAGGTATTTCCAGTTGTGTCAATAACCTTGGTATCATTTATATGGATTTGGGCAATTATAAAAAAGCACTGCTATTTTATCAAAAAAGTATACAAACAGATATTGAATTAAATGACGAACAAGCCTTGGCAAGCTCACTGAGCAATGCCGGGATAGTTTATCACTTTCAGGGAATGTACGATATGGCTATTGCTTATTATCAGAAATCACTTGCTCTGGAAATAAAATTTAAAAATTATGACGGCATTGGCGAATGTCTTATGAACATCGGGGTAGCTTATCAGGATAACGGAATGAGCCCTGAAAGCAAAAATTATTATGATAAAGCATTGATTATTTTTAAAAAAACAGCTAATAAAAACCGTTTTGCAATGACGTGTTACAACATTGCCAAAATGCTATACACACAAAAAGATTATTTTAAATCGTATCTGTATATCAGGCATTCCCTTAAAATAAGATATGAGATTGACGACCTGCAGGGAATTGCATCAGGCTTGAATTTGCTCGCGTTGATTTATGAGGCTACAGGCAATGATGAAAAAGCTAATGAATATCTTTTTAAATCATTATTAATGGAATTGGAACTTGGAAATAAAAGAAGGGCATCCATTGTTCTTTCGAACAAAGGAATGATGTTGCTAAAAAATGAAGAATACGAAGAGGCCCTTAACTTTTTCCTGAACAGCATGGAAATTGCTAAAGATATTAATGCCCGTCATGAATTACTGGATAATTATCAGAACCTTTCAAAAGTGTACTATTTGATTGATGATTCAACCAGAGGGCTTTATTATGATGATATGTATTGGATTTTAGCCGATTCCATACAAAAGGATGCAAAACATTTTTCAAAAGGCAGTTTATTTGTAAAAGACAGCAATGAGAAGGTAAAGACAAGCCGTGTCAACCATGATTTAAATGGCACGGAAACAGATAAAAAAATGTACTATTTTATTTTTTCGGCCGCATTTGTCATTTTTATTATAGTTTTTATATTTTTACGGAGCAAAAAAAGTACTTAAGGCACTTAAATTAAAAATAAACAAACAATAAAAATAAAGGAGGAATTATGTCGGAACACGAACAAACTACAAAGAGTTTACCTGAAAATGCATACCGCGAGCTAAAGCCCGGTGAGGAATATCAACCAGTTATGTCACCGAAAATGAATTTTCCTGAAGTAACGTGGTGGTCCATATTTATGGGTTTACTGATGGCTGTGATTTTTTCGGCTGCTGCCGCTTATTCGGGATTAAAGATAGGACAGGTTTTTGAAGCTGCGATTCCCATCTCCATAATTGCTGTGGGAGCCTCTGCTGCTGCCAGGCGGAAGGATGCGCTCGGACAAAACGTGATTATTCAGTCCATAGGGGCCAGCTCCGGCGTTATTGTTGCAGGCGCTGTGTTTACCATACCCGGACTATATATTCTTCAAGCCAAATACCCCGACATACAAGTTAATTTCTGGCAGATATTTTTCTCATCACTCCTTGGAGGCTTCTTGGGAATTCTTTTCCTCATTCCGTTCCGCAAATATTTTGTGAAAGACATGCACGGGAAACTCCCTTTTCCAGAAGCCACAGCTACTACTGAAATACTGATGACAGGCGAAAAAGGCGGCACACAGGCAAAACTGCTCATCGTCAGCGGGCTTATCGGCGGTATTTTTGATTTTTGTTTTGCAGCATTACGCTTGTGGAGTGAAGAAATCACCACCCGTATCATTCCCATTGGCGAAACACTGGCTACAAAAGCTAAAATGGTTCTTAAATTCAATGTTAGCGCCCTTATATTCAGCTTTGGCTATCTTATCGGCTTGCGTTTTGCATTAATAATTACCATGGGTTCTATCTTATCATGGTTTGTGTTAATTCCGCTCGTCAATGAAATAGGGGCATTGATTGCCCAGTCCGGAGGCGGTATTAATCCTTTTGAGGCTTTGAGCGCCGAAGATATTTTTAAAGCATACGTCCGCCCCATTGGCATTGGGGGCATTGCCATGGCAGGAATAATCGGAATCATCAAGTCATCGGGGGTAATTGGGAGCGCATTTAAACTGGCATTCGGCATCGGAAAAAAGACACATACGGAAGTTAAAGTGGAGCGTACACAGAAAGACCTGAAAATGTCGTTTGTGATGCTCATTATTTTTCTCACGCTTATTGCAGTATTTGTTTTCCTTTTGTTAGGTGTTCAGGTAACTTTGGTTCAGGCAATAGTGGCCTTGCTGACAGTGTTAATAATTTCATTTTTATTTACAACGGTAGCGGCAAACGCTATCGCTATTGTGGGAACTAACCCTGTTTCAGGTATGACACTTATGACTCTTATTCTTTCTTCTGTTGTGTTGGTTTCTGTTGGCCTTAAAGGATGGCAGGGAATGGTCAGCTCTCTGATAATAGGAGGCATAGTGTGTACGGCCTTATCCATGGCAGGCGGCTTTATCACAGACCTGAAAGTTGGTTACTGGCTGGGAACCACACCTGCAAAGCAACAGACTTACAAATTTCTTGGAACACTGCTTTCTGCAGCAACAGTGGGTATTGTTATTTTTATACTTAATGATGCTTACGGATTTGTTGAAACCGACAGACATCATAACCCTATGGTGGCTCCTCAGGCCAACGCCATGGCAGCCATCATTGAACCGCTGATGTCCGGCTCGGGTGTGAGTTGGGTGCTGTTAGGTATTGGGGCCATTATTTCACTCATTGTAAACTGGCTGAAAATATCTCCTCTGGCATTTGCTCTGGGAATGTTCATCCCGCTGCCACTCAACACGCCCCTAGTTGTTGGAGGTTTGCTGAATCATTGGTTTAAAAAATCCACTAAAGATGAAAAACTTGCTAATGCCCGCATACAGAGAGGGATTCTGATTTCTTCAGGTTTTATTGCCGGAGCAGCCATATTTGGTGTTATCGGAGCCCTTATCATTTTCTTCACAAACAATCCGGATGCGGTAAACCTGAAAGTATGGGCAGATGATACCGGCACAGGAGCTCAAGTTACTGCATTGATTGCATTCCTTGCACTGATCGCCTATTTTGTGTGGGAATCATTCAGGGCTAAAAAGGAAGATTGAAACTAACTTTTTTATACCACAGAGAGCACAGAGTTTAAATAGAGTTACACAGAGGGATATGGAAGACAATAAGGTTACTGAAAAGATATTGAACTGCGCCTTTAAAGTTCATACTAATTTAGGCCCAGGATTATTGGAGTCTTCTTACAAAGAATGTTTATTTTATGAAATAAAAAAAGCAGGTTTACTTGTAGAAAAAGAAAAGCCACTCCCGTTGATTTACGAAGAAGTATTTCTAGAATGTGGTTATAGAGTTGATTTACTTGTAGAAAATAAAGTGGTTGTTGAAATTAAATCAGTTGAACAACTAAATGATGTCCATACGGCACAAGTACTCACATATTTAAAACTTTCTGAATGCCGGATTGGTTTATTATTTAATTTTAACGTAGTAAAACTAAAAGACGGAATTAAAAGGTTAATCCATGGATATTAAACACTGTTCCCTTTGTGGCCCGCCGCGGCGGACTCTGTTTCCTCTGTGGTTAAAAAAATTTTGGATAATAAAACAAATAAATTATGAAAGAAAAAGTATTAGAACGGTTTTTAAAATACATAAAAATCGATACTCAGTCTGATGAAAATTCACAAACAACACCCAGCACACAAAAGCAATTTGACCTTGCCCATGTGCTAAAAAAAGAATTGGAAGACCTTGGTTTGAAGGATATTTCCCTGGATGAGAAATGCTACCTGATGGCAACACTTCCGGCAAATACGGATAAAAAAATTCCCTCCATCGGGTTCATTGCCCACATGGACACCAGCCCCGATATGCCAGGCAAGGTTGACAAACCGAATTTCGTGTATGATTACAAAGGAGATGATATTGTCATCCATAAAGAAAAAAAACTGGTGCTCAGCACTCAGGAGTTTCCGGAATTAAATGAATACATTGGGAAAACCCTGATAACGACCGATGGCACAACACTACTTGGCGCTGATGACAAAGCGGGCATTGCAGAGATTATGACGGCGGTGGAATATCTTGTCAAAAACCCGCAAATCAAGCACGGCACTATTAAAGTCGGCTTCACTCCTGATGAAGAGATTGGCCGCGGTGTTGACCACTTTGACGTGAAAAAATTCAATGCTGACTTTGCTTATACTCTTGATGGAGGAGGCATAGGAGAACTGGAATATGAAAATTTCAACGCTGCCGGAGCTAAAGTTTTTGTCCAGGGACGTAACATACATCCGGGTTATGCCAAGGATAAAATGATCAATGCCATGCTGGTAGCCATGGAGTTTAATGCCATGCTGCCACCTAACCAGAGGCCGGAACACACACAGGATTACGACGGGTTTTTTCATATAGTGAAAATGGAAGGCACCGTGGAAAATGCCATGCTGCAATACATCATCCGCGACCATGATAAAACAAAGTTCGAGAACAAGAAAAGGTTCTTCACAGATTGTGTTGAGTTTATGAAAACCCGTTACGGGGCTGATGTTCTGAGACTAGAAATGAAAGACCAGTATTTCAATATGAAAGAACAGGTGCTGCCCGTTTTTCATGTGGTGGAAACTGCAAAAAAAGCAATGGAAGAATTGGAAATTATCCCTAAAGTAGTTCCTATCCGTGGCGGTACCGATGGCGCACGCCTTTCATACATGGGATTACCCTGCCCTAATATTTTTGCCGGCGGACATAACTTCCACGGAAAATTTGAATATGTCGCTGTGGAATCCATGGTGAAAGCTACAGAAGTGATTCTGAAAATCGTTGAATTGTATTCAAAAAATAAGGCATAAATGTAGGATTTTTATTTTTTTCAACACTATCTTAAAGACAAAGACAGATTTAATAAATAATATTGACTTTAACTTTGAAATTTGGTAATAATTCTGACATTCAGCTATTTAAAAGATGAATAGTAATTTTAATTTATTAAAAAGAAAATATAATTAAGAAAAATACGCTATTATTGTACAATAAAACCGATTTTTTATGCTAAAAGATTATTTACAAGTAAATTCGTTAAGCATAGTATTTATTGGCGACTTTAATCCTGTAATTATTCAGCCATTTTGGTTGGCAAATAAAAAACTAATAAAAGAACAGGAGGCGGTAGATACAGATGTGGAATTAATACATAATGAACTTGTTAAATTTGACCTTGGATGGGCAAGTACAGAGATTACAAAGAAGAGGTTTGAAGTTAGGACAGCGAAGGAACCATATTTTGAACCATTAAGGGATTTGGTAATCAGCATTTTTACTATTTTACCTGAAACACCTATTGAAGCGATGGGAATAAATCATATTATGCATTTTGCCTTACCGGATAAAGATAAATTTTATGAATTTGGAAATAAACTTGCTCCATTAAATAATTGGGAAGATGTGATTAATAACCCTCGAGTTTTATCTTTTGAAGTACATGAAAAAGAAAGAAAAGATGGGTTGCCTGGTTTTGTCCGAATTAAAGTTCGACCATCTGATCAAAACATTCAATACGGAGTTTCAATAAATATTAATGACCATTATGCATTAAGTCCTGGTGAAAATGGTCGAAATGGAGAAATGATGAAATGTTTAAAAGATAATTGGGCTAACTCTTATACGAGAGCTGATGAAATTATTGAAAAACTATGGGAAAAAATATAAAAATTATGGAAAACGATACAGATATTAAATGTAATTGGATATTAGATGAAAAATTAACTGAAATTTCTTTTAATCTAGACAATAAAGTTAATATTCTTAGTAATATTGAAAATGAGATATCAATTAAAGCAAAAGAGATTGATAATGTTTATAGTATATCTGAAAATGAAATAAAAAGAGATTTTAATATAAATACTCTGCCGTTATATTTTCCTCAAAAAATAAGTGCAAAGAGAATTTCTTCTTCTTTGAATCATACCCAGAATACCCAGCGATGGGTAGGATATATTATTGAAATAAATGAAAGAAAATTCAAAGCAAAATTAGAGGATATAACTGCTCCAGGAACATTTGAGATTGGCACTTTTGACATTCATGATAAAGATTTAATTGATGAAAAAGAAATGATTCAAATAGGTGCTGTTTTTTATTTAAGTGTGGGATATGATGTTTCAAGAGGAACATTTGCAAAGCAGAAACTAATTCGATTTCAAAGGTTGACGAAATTGACAGAAAGTGATTTTAATAATGCAATTGATAGAGCTGACAGAATCGCATCCAGCTTGAATTGGGAATAAATGAATTTTATTAAGCCTGATAATTTAATTGGCGAAATAACCATAATTGGTACTGGGGGAGGGTATGGTGAAAGTTGTGTTATTCATTTGGGTAATCAGAAATGGGTAGTCGTTGATTCTTGTATTGATCCAAATAACCACAAATCTTTACCACTTCAATACTTAGAAAGCATTAATGTGAATACAAATAAAGATGTAATTCTCATTGTTTGTACACACTGGGATGATGACCATATTTTAGGAATTTCTCAACTATTGGAAAATTGTGCTACATCTGATTTTTCATTTGCAAAAGCTAATGATAAAGTTAAGTTTTTAAGAATGGTATCATTGGATTATTTAAAAATATTAAAAGACGCTACTTCATCAAGCACTAAAGAGTTTAATAAATGTATTGAAATAATAGAAGATCGTAAATCGAAACTTAAACTTTCATATCCAGATAGAATATTAGCAACAGTTTCAGTTAACGATTTTGTTAACCAAGTTATTTCTCTTTCACCATCTGATACAGCAATTCAACAATTTGATTTAGAAATATCAAATTTGATTACAGAATATGGTCAATCTAATCGACATATTGTTCAACTTTCACCAAATTTTAATAGCGTTGCGTTATTTGTAAAGCTTGGTAGTCACAGAGCAATACTTGGCGCTGATCTTGAAGTGTCGGCCACAAACAGTAAAATAGGGTGGGATGATATTTTGAATAATAGTCAATCAGTTGATAAAAAAGCGGCTTTTTTTAAAATACCTCATCATGGCTCTCAAAATGCATATCACGAAAAATTATGGGATGATATGTTGTCTAATTCCACAAAATCTGGCCTAACCCCTTGGAATAGGGGTCAAAAGTTACCGACATTAAAAATGCAAGAAATTTATAAAAATAAATCTGACGAACTTTTTATTACTTCAAATTTCAGCAAAGGAAATCCAAAAAAGAGGGATAAAGCAACTCTAAAAATGATGCGTGATTTAAATATTGAACTTGAGGAAGTCCCTTATAAGCATGGTATTATTCGAGCAAGAGTTAATATGGCAAATGACACCAATTGGCAAATTGAGATTTTTGGAACAGCAACTAAACTTTGAGGCATTATTTTTTTTATGATTTTATTATATAATGTTAGGCGATATTATGTGATTTTTTTTCGCTGTATTTATTTTGTTAATTAACCAAGATGCACAACAGTAAAGGTCAATGTGCTTCATTCGTTTTTTTACAAATAATGCTGATTAACCTGGCTTTTACGTTTGCATCAGCATGTTATTCACAAACACTAACCGACACTTTACCACATAGCAAAAATGCTGTTCTTGAAGTATTTACTGCCGTCAGATGCTCTTTCTGCCCGGCAGGACACAGGCTTCTGGATAGCATTATCGGGGAAAATCCCGGAAGAATTATTCCCGTGTCTATGCATCCATACACTGTGGGCAGTTCTTTAACGACGCCTTACAGTGGCAGCCCCGACCTGCGAAGGATTTATATTGATGCGTTTTTTACCATACCTTTTGTTCATGAGTCTATGCGTTTTTTCCCCGGCGCTTTTATCAACCGCCGTACATGGCAACCTGCAATACGTGAACAATCCACTGATAAATGGCGGCAATTTACCGATACCATATTAAATGAAAGTTCTCCACTTAATATTGGCATCGGGGCAGTGTATAATCCGGCATCTTCGCTCCTGAGCATTGACGTTGAAGTGTACTTTACCGATACGGTAAATGAAACATGTACTTTATATGTAATGCTGACAGAAGATAGCATTGTTGCCGAACAAAAAAACGGAGGCGTAAATTATATTCACAATCATGTGTTTCGTGAAGCGCTTACGGCACAATGGGGAGACACCTTATGCACACAGGCAAATAAAGATTCGTTGTTTTTAAAAAATTTTGTTTTTGATAATTCAACAAGTCAGTACCTGATTCAGAATTCGAATATTGTTGCTTACCTGAGAAATGCTGCTAATGAAAAAATAATCACCGGAGCAATAATTACCGCCAATAATATCATTGTCTCAGCAAATAAAACAGATATTAAACAAAGAATATTGTTGTATCCAAATCCATCGAAGAACCATGTTTTTGTTGATTTACAATGTGAAGGCAGTCAGGCAGAAAGCCAGGATGTAAAAATATACGATATCACAGGCAAGTTGTGTTTATCCCAAAGATTTGCAGCAAAAGAGTTGATATTTATTGACTTGCATGAATTGAAACAAGGACTTTACCTTGTTAAAGTAAATACAGGGAATAATGTTTATTTCAGTAAACTTGTAAAAGATTAGTTATTGGTTTCTATCTGATTTTTTTTGTGAATGTTTTTTCCCAGAGTACCATTAAATCTCTTTTGAAACCTTTCGCGCTCTCTTAATGGAACAAAGTTTTGTGCCAGCGCACTTACTGTATAAATTTGAGGGTCAAACATTTCTGAATCTATTTCTCTTAGATAATTATAAACCATTGGTATCAAAGCAATTTCAGCGCTGACTTTTTGCTTAATAAAACGCCTCAATGCCTTGCTTTGTATGGGGTCGGAGGCAAATGCAATTTTCGCAAAGCCCATTTCACGGGCTTTTTTATAAGAAAAAAATATGTTTTCGGTGCTATGCTCTGCGTCATCCTCTGTAAAGATATTTGTTTCAGGAATACCTATTGCTTTTGCATACAGCGCCATAATTTTACCTTCAAACCAGGGTGTATGAACCGCACTGCCAGAGAACATTATATTTTTTACCATCCCTTTATCGAAAAGGTATTTTGCCCAGTACACCCTGCCTTTCATGATAAAATTCCATTGTTTTCCATCATATGGAATGCCGGGGACTATAAGGATATCATATTTTTGTTTTTGTGCCCTAACAAAATATTTTCTCCGGGTGCAAGGCATAAACGATAACCCCAGTAAAATAAATGCAAAATCAAGCAGGTGCAGCCGTAGTTTAAAAATATCCGAATTTATCTTAGGAGCGGGTTTATCTTCCTTCTTCATCCAGCCAACGGGTATTCTTTTTAATTATTTTCAGGACAAGATAAAGCAGTCCGGAAACAACAACACAGATGATAAGCCAAAGCTCATCAATGATATATATTTTCTTTTCAATAAAATCTCTTACTGTTTCAAAAATTAATATCACAAGAAAAACAGCGAAGAATCCATTTTTCTCTTTTTTCAGCACTTTTCTCCAGCTGAAGCTCATCTTTGGTTTCTGCCAGGCGGTGAATGAAGGAATAAATGCCGGTGTTTTCTTTGCCCATACCTGGTATGTTTCTCCAAATTTTCCGCGCAGAAACTGCTCTTCAGCAAACATGATGCGTTCGTAATAAATCCAATAGAACAACACAAAAGCAATGATAAACCAGAAATTCATCGTGATCACCGCCACACCCAGCCACATAAAAAAGTTGCCAACATAGAGCGGATGCCTCACTGTTGAGTAGATACCGGTGGTGTTCAGTTCATCGGCAAGCTGCCCGACAGTGTTTCTTCCTGAAGTGTTTGCTGGTGTATAGCCAACAGTATATGCCCTGATAAAAACCCCGAGCATGCATATTGCTATGGCAATAAAATTTACATTTTGCACGAGCCAGGTTTTTTCAAGCCATCTGTTCTGGTATATGTCCAGAGCAAAGACAATGAGTCCGACTGCAAGAATTATTAGTGGCAGTGTGCCGCGGTAACGGAACAGGAAATTTCCCTGCGATTCCAATTCTTCCTGTAATGCCATGGTTTTATGAAAATTTTTGTAAAAGTAGAAAAATTATTGCAGACCTGATTTTTTTGTATTAGTCTTTCCAAATTCAATTTTTAAGGGGAGGCTTTTTTAAGCTGCTGCAATAGCGATTTCTTTTTACTTTTTGCTTGATCAAAAAGTAAACAAAAAATCAAGTCCTGACGAATGCTTCTGCCCGCTCTCAGAAAACAAAGAAAATCTAAGCAAAGTAGTCCCGACACAGCATAGCTGGTCGGGAAACGCTTTTGGCGCCTTTGCAGATTTTCTAATGTTTTCTGATTCACATCCACCCACGCACCCGTCAGGACACCCCAGCGCTCCAAAAATTCAGCATAATATTCTTTATTCTTAGCAGAAACTTCAATATTTTTAATACAGGTTTTGTTTTTCTCTTCGTGCTGCAAGCAGTTCGGCATAGCATACAGGGCGTAGGCTTGTGTGTAAAGTCGCCTTTTCCCCGATTTAATCGGGGAAGCAGCGACAGACGGAATGTATGCTATCCTTGGCAAGCTCTGTGCGAAAAGGACATCTTGCAGCACTTGAATTTTTGGTTCTTTTGTTTCAAGACAAAAGAACAATAGAAAAAAACTTTGACTGAAGTAACAAAAAATCAAAAAACATTAGGCAAGGTTTTGCCTTCGGGTTTTAGTGACAGCCTGACTTCCCTGCAAGCTGCGCCCTGGGCAGTCAGACCGTCACTTGCACAATTTTAAGCCGACCACAAGTGCCCCTTGGGGGCATTTCACACTTTAAGTTCAAATAACTATCTTTGCAATTTATTTTGATTTTATGGAACTACCTACCAAATATGACCCGACACTCACCGAAGACAAATGGTATGCCTACTGGCTGAAACATCGTTTTTTTCATTCCGAACCCGATGAACGCGCTCCTTATACTATCGTAATTCCCCCTCCTAATGTTACGGGTGTTTTGCACATGGGACATATTCTTAACAATACTATTCAGGACATTATTATCCGCCGCACCCGCATGATGGGCTGCAACGCCTGCTGGGTTCCCGGCACTGATCATGCCTCTATTGCCACCGAAGCGAAAGTTGTGGCAAAGCTTGCAAAAGCAGGCATCAGTAAAAAAGATATTTCGCGCGAAGAATTCTTGAAACATGCATGGGAATGGAAAGAAGAACACGGCGGCATTATTCTGGAACAACTGAAAAAACTTGGGGCTTCGTGCGACTGGGAGCGCACCTCCTTTACCATGGATCCTTCGATGTACGAATCCGTGATAGATGTTTTTATTGACCTTTACAATAAAGGATTAATTTACCGGGGTGTCCGCATGGTGAACTGGGACCCGAAAGCGCTCACTGCTGTCTCAGACGAAGAAGTGAATTATAAAGAAGTAAATTCTGCTCTGTATTATGTACGTTATAAAATAGAAGACTGTGAAGACGAATGGATAACCATCGCCACCACACGTCCGGAAACTATTTTGGGTGATACTGCCGTTTGCGTGCACCCCGAAGATGAAAGATATCAGCGTCTGAAAGGAAAACGTATAATTATCCCGCTGGTCGAGCGTTCAGTTCCGCTGATTTTTGATGAGTATGTTGAACGTGAATTCGGAACCGGTGCATTAAAAGTTACTCCGGCTCACGATATCAACGATTATAATCTTGGCATAAAACATCAGCTTGAAAGCATAGATATTTTCAATGACAATGGAACGCTTAATGAAAAAGCCCAGCTTTACATCGGGGAAGACCGCTTTGTTGTCCGTGAAAAAATCACAGAGGAACTACGGCTGAAAGGCCACCTTGTAAAGACGGAGCCCATACTGAACAAAGTTGGATTTTCTGAAAGAACAGACGAAGTGATTGAACCCAAACTTTCGATGCAATGGTTTATGAAAATGTCGGAGCTTGCCAAGCCGGCGCTGAATGTGGTACTGGAAGAGAAAGTTAAATTCTACCCACAGAAATACATCAACACATACCGCCACTGGATGGAAAATGTAAAGGATTGGTGCATCTCGCGCCAGCTGTGGTGGGGACAACGCATACCCGCATATTACCTGCCCGGAGGAAAAGTGGTGGTGGCCAAAAGTATTGAAGATGCAGCAGAAAAAGCCACAGCTTTGCTGAACAAAGAAATTCAAACCTCTGAGATAAAACAGGATGAGGATGTGCTGGACACATGGTTTTCATCATGGCTTTGGCCTATCTCTGTTTTCGATGGCATACGAAAGCCGGACAATCCGGATATAAAATATTATTACCCCACCAACGACCTTATCACAGCCCCGGACATTCTGTTTTTCTGGGTGGCACGGATGATCATGGCCGGACTGGAATACAGAAAGTCGATACCTTTCAGCAATGTGTATCTCACTGGTATGGTAAGAGACAAACAGGGGCGCAAAATGTCTAAGTCGCTGGGCAATTCTCCTGAGCCCATGAACCTTATTAAAAATTTCGGCGCAGATGGAGTGCGTATGGGGATGTTATTGGCTTCTCCTGCCGGCAATGATTTGCTGTTCGACGAAACGCAATGTGAACAGGGCAGAAATTTCAGCAACAAGATATGGAATGCCTTCCGTCTGATTAAAGGCTGGCATGTGGATGAATCACTCTCTCAACCTGAAGAGAACAAGGTTTCGATACAATGGGTACAGCACCGTTTGAATGAAGCTCTTGAAGAGCTGAACAGTCATTATGAAAAATACCGTATTTCGGATGCGCTGATGACTGTGTATAAACTTATTTGGGACGACTTCTGCTCATGGTACCTTGAGATGATAAAACCGGCCTATCAAAAACCTATTGATAAAAAAACTCTGGATGATACTGTTTCCATTTTTGAAAAGCTGATGCAACTGCTTCATCCTTTTATGCCTTTCATCACTGAAGAACTATGGCAACAGCTGCGTGAAAGAAAAGACGGCGAGTCTGTGATGATGTCGCGTATGCCCGAACCATCCGCTTATGATAAACATTTTATAGAAAGTTTCTCCTATGTACAGGAAGTTATTTCGCAGATACGCATGGTGCGCAAGGAAAAGAATATTGCTTTCAAAGACGCCATTGACCTGATGGTGCGGAAGAACAATGATGAAAAACCCGATACCACTTTCGACACTGTTGCAGGAAAACTATGCAACATTAAAAGCACGGCTTATGTTGATACAAAGCCTGACAATTCTGTTACTTTCCTGGTGCGTTCCACTGAATTTTACATACCCTTAGAAAACAGCAATATAAACATTGAAAGTGAGTTAAATAAACTTCATGAGGAGTTAAAATATTTTGAAGGTTTTTTGATATCGGTGAATAAGAAACTATCCAACGAACGTTTTGTAAAAAGCGCCCCGGAACAGGTTGTAGCTGCCGAAATGAAAAAGAAAGCCGATGCCGAAAGCAAAATCCGCATCCTTACAGAACAAATACAATCGCTGAAGCAATAATATTTTTTGTTTTTCCGTTCTCGTTATTCATCAGTTTGCGATGATATATTTTTTATCAGCTCAATCAAGGGTTTTAATATCCACACTGTTTTTTTGCTGTATTATTTTCAGCTCATGCAAAACTGCACCTAATTGTTCGAGGTGCAATCCGGATAAAAAAACAGATTTTTATATTTCTGAGAAAAAAATGACAACAAAGAGAACTGAAAAAGAATGGCAAAAAACTACACTCACAGGAACCCTGACGAAAGATATTGAAACTCCAAAGGAGAATAAGTGCGTAAGTAAAACACATAAAAAGAAGAGAGTTCAAACAGAAAATAATAACAAACCAATTCTTTAAGTTATGGCATTAAGTATTTTTGACGATAAATCAGCACCCCCAGATGAAAAAATGCTTGAGAAAGCATTGCTAAAATCCATGGGATGGTGGAATGAAATCAAAGATTTTGTTATCAGTAATTACCCAAATGCTGTTGAAGAATGGAAGCATAGCGGTAAAAACTGGGGATGGGGTTTTCGCCTGAAGGATAAAAAACGTGTCATCATATACCTGACTCCACAGGATAAATATTTTCTGTTCGCCATGGTGTTTGGAGAAAAAGCCACTCTGGAGGTGCTGAAAAGCAAGGTGTCGGAAGAAATAAAAAAGACACTGAGCGAGGCCCGTGTTTATGTTGAAGGCAGGGGAATAAGAATGGAAGTGAATTCTTCTAAAATAATCAGTGATATAAAAAACCTGATTCTTATCAAGCTAACGAGTTGATTTTTTGCAACCTGGAAATTATTTCATTTTTATTTATATAAATTACTTGTATTTCTGTGATTAATTTATTATTTTTGATATCCACCTAAAAACAAAAACACATGAAAAAATTAAAAATTCTGGCAATGATTCTTTTTATAGGAATTATCGCTGCATCTTGCGAAAAAGAAGGACCTGCAGGGCCTGCAGGAACAAATGGCACAAATGGTATTGATGGCACTGATGGCAATGCTAATGTGACTGTATATGGTTTCGGAGAAACAGTATTGAATGCTGTCAATTTATTTTGGGTTTCTTTTAAACCAGCGGAATTAACATCCGGAATGGTAGATTCCAGCTTTATTTTAGCTTATTATAAGTCAGGCGCAACTGTGAATTACCCATGGTATTCTGGTGGAGGTATAGGGCCTGATGGATTATACCAGACAAAAATGTTTATATACAGAGATCCTACTTCGGTAGATTTAAGACTTTACAATCCTGACGGATCGGCTTATTCAAGTATTGATGTAACCTGGGATTCGGTCAGAATATTCATTGTGCCTGCAAACATATTCAGAAATGCTGAAATGGAAAAAGTTAATTTTAACGATTATTCACAAGTAAGTAATTATTTTTCAAATAAATAGTTTTGCTCATCAAAAACATAAGAGGCTGTATTGATTTAACAATACAGCCTCTTATGTTTTCAATCAAAATAATTTTATTTTGCCACTGTAAACTTTTCAGTTTTTGTAGTGTTTGTGTTTGCGGTTTCTACATGATATTTAATAAAATACAAGCCAGCGCTTAGGTTAGCGGTATTCATTGTTTCTATTTCCTGAGAATTGCCGTTGAAATACTTTGTAACTTTCTGAATCTCATCGCCCATCAAATTATACATACCAATAGTTATCTTGCCGCTTTCAGGCATATTGTATTTTATGCTCAAATTATCTCTTGCTATAGTTGGGTATATTTCAACTGAACCGTTTGGAGAATTTTCTTCAACACCGGTAGTGACACCGCATACCTGGCCTGTAACCCATGTAATACCTGTAAAATTCTCATAAACATTGTTAGCTATAAACTTAGGGCCTGATTGAGGGTCAGAATATGTCAAATTAGTGCAAGCAGGTCCATTATAGTTTGAAAAATTTATTTTACATACCAAGCCGTTTACAGCTGCAGTGGACGTGCTTGAAAGACTGCAATAAAGTATGCCGGAACCAACAGGATTTTCATATAATACAAAATCTGAAGCGGGGTTTATTGCAGTTGTCAAATTTGAAAAATTTACAAAAGTTAATTTTGTAACATCATAAACAACATTAAATTCCCATGCGGTCATAGCTGTAGAAAAACCCGTCATAGATAAATCAATCGAAACAGCACTACTTGTTGGAACATCTGATACGCTTTGTAATGTTACAGTTTGAGAAAATGAATTAAAGCTAAATACAAATGCAATTAAAATAAACAAACCGACTTTTTTCATAATTAAAACTTTTAAGTTTTTACTTTTTTTTACAAATGTAAAAAATTATTTAATCAATTTCAAAATTGCGGAAATAATTTCTTTCTGATTTATGAAGTCAAGTTTAAAAGAATACATTCCTGCAGGTAAATCTTTACCCGGGAATTCTATGGTGTATTTTCCTGCTGTTTGTTCCTGATTTACCAATTCATTTACCAGTTCTCCCAGCACATTATATACCTTCAGGTTTACTTTTCCTGTTTCAGGCAAGTTATAATTTAAAGTAACATTTTCACTGAAAGGATTCGGATAACCGGTTAATTCCAGTTCAGGCGTATTGCCATTGCCCTGTATAAATAACTTTGGAATTATCAGGTATAT